>JACDAM010000042.1 GCA_013695435.1 Burkholderiales bacterium
TAGAAGTCAAGGATGAGGCGAATCTATGCTATGTGACGCAGACGACCCTTTCGGTCGACGATGCCGCCGTCATCATCAATGCGCTGAAAGCGCGCTTTCCAAAAATCGTCGGCCCGAAAAAAGACGACATCTGCTACGCGACGCAAAACCGGCAGGATGCGGTCAAGGCGCTGGTTAAGGAATGCGATGCGCTGATCGTCGTCGGCTCTAAGAACAGTTCGAACTCGAATCGTTTGCGCGAAGTCGCGCAGGCGCTCGGCGTATCCGCTTACATGGTCGATAACGCCGACGAATTGCAGCCGCAGTGGCTGGATGGCAAGAGCCGCGTCGGCGTCACCGCCGGCGCCTCGGCGCCCGAAGTGCTCGTGCAGGATGTGCTCAAACGGTTACGCCAACTCGGCGCGCGCGAGGTGAATGAATTGACCGGTGTGGCCGAGAATGTCGTGTTTCCGTTGCCGAAGAATTTGATTCCGATTCACTCGATTTAAGGGATCAGAGAAAAACTAGGGCGAAGTTGCTGTCATCATAGCAAGAAGGGGCGGAGCGTTGTCCCCGCCCCTTCGTGTTGATCGATTAATCGAACAGTTGCTGCCACCACGTCCGAATGCGCTCGCCAAATGCTCCCGGCGCCTGTATGCAGTGCGTACCCGTTTGACAAACTACCTGCTTTTGCCCATCGGGTTTTGCGGTAGTCTGCCCGCCTCCGGACATGATAACCGTCTGGCCGTTTACAACTTTGAGCGGAACGATTGCCGCGACCGGAGATGATGGAAGACCGGTCAAAGTATTGCCCCCGCTGCCGCCGTAATAGCGATCGCTTGCTTCGATATTTCCGTTGCCGTTGGTGTCGTTGAACGCTGCGCCGTTCTGAAAATCGATCGTATATAAGCGAGCCTGGCCCAGGGTCCCGCAGCTGCCGGGGCCCGGGAACGTCGGCTGATGCGTATTGAAGTAAGTCGCGCCGGCGAGCGTAATCGAACTGGCAACGACTTTTTCCGCCGCAGCCAGGTTAAGCACCCAACCTTTGTTGCTGGCGGGAACGCTTTGCGCACCGGTCGCATTGTTTGTCACATCGAACAGGTCGGCCGCGACGATGGTTCCGCTCGATCCCGAACCGTTACCGGTAAATGTAGACCCGGTGCTGCGGTCCTTGAACATGTAATAACTGTTCGCAACTGCGTTGCCGGTCGGATGATTAGTGTCGCCCAGGCCTTGCAGCGGATGTTCGCGGTCGCCGGTTCCGGTCAGCACGGCATCGAAAGCGCCGTTCGGGTCGCTGCTGGCAACAACATCCGGCGGATACAGGAATTTGCGCCGGTTGCCGGCGGTTGCCGACGCTGCATAACCGACCGATGCGAGTTTGTTGACCTGCCATTGGCCCGGGTCGCCATCGCCCAAATCGACGCGCCAGACGTTGCCCCCGGTATCGCCGACGTAGGCGCGATCGATAAAGCCGTTCGAATTTCGGTCAAGTAACGCGATATCCGAAGGAATGCTGTAAGTCATGCTCGACACCGTTTTATTATAAGTGGCCCCTGTCGGGCTGGGACCAGCCTGCCAGATTACATTACCGTTCGCCGCATCGACCACGAAAATCCCACGCCCCACGGTGTTCGTCGCGCCCGCGCCCGATGTCGGGATCGGATCCTGGTCCTCAACGGCCGCATCATAACCGGCGCCGAAAATCAACACCGTTTTTTTGCTGACCCCGTCGGTATCTAGGATAGTCGCTAGTTTCGGCTCGGACCAAGTTTGTCCGAGTTCCGCATAACCCGCGTCACAAGTCGCCGGTGATCCAAAGCAGCCCTTCTTCCACAATAATTTCGGATCGTCGGGATTGCTGACATCCAGTGCATAGATGAAGCGCCCGCCACGTCGCATTCCAATAAACAGCTCTACCTTATCGCCGTCGTTCGCCACCAGCTTGCCATCGTTATTTGCGTCTTTTTGATAGATCCCGATGGGGCCATCCATGAAATAGTCTTTCGGTTTGGTATCGGCGGGAGGCAGCGTATTCAAAGGGGAGTTGTCGCGCAGCCGCTTCAGCTTGCCGAACAATTCCTGCGGAATGAACGCCCATTTCTCATAACCGTCACTTGCGTCAGTGCCGCCCTTCACGGCGCGAAACAAGCCGTCATTTGAACCGTAAAACGCGACCACGTCTTCATTATCGGTGACGGTCGTGGTCGAATAGCGGTTGTAATTGATAACCGCCGGACGGGAATGGATGATATCGCCATGAACGCTGGCGCGCACATCAGTCGAGCTACCGTCCGCGTTTTCGTCTTCGATGTTATCCTTGCCGCGCACCCAGTCGATGATGCCGCCCAATTCGGCGGCGCTCGCCGCGCCGAATGCGGTTTGATTGGCCGCCAGGCTCGTATTGATGTTCGCGGTGTTAAAGGGAGTCGCGGACAGGCTGCTGCCGCTCGCACACGATCCGTTGCAAGTATAAATCTTCCGCACCTGACCGCTTGTGTCCGGGTTCGGGTACCCCGTGCGTAAGCGCTGCGCGACGCCGCCCTTCTCGACGACGGCGCCATCGGGCGAGTCGGAGGGTTTGCCGTCTTGGAGAAACGACCAGAAGTTGGACGACGCCGTCCAGAAGCT
This sequence comes from Burkholderiales bacterium, assembly GCA_013695435.1. NCBI lineage: Bacteria > Pseudomonadati > Pseudomonadota > Betaproteobacteria > Burkholderiales > Burkholderiales bacterium. The sequence goes on from JACDAM010000042.1 coordinate 2,611, forward strand.
GACAGCGTCATCGACGACGAATCCACTTGCGCTCTCGACGTGCCGCGTGCCGCTGGTATCGCTCAGAAATATGGAGTCGGTCGCGTTGTCGTAAGCAAGCTGATATTCCTTCAGATTGCCGGACCAACGCGGCTTGTTGTTCTGTTGAGGGCGAAACACGCCGAGATAAACCTGGTTCAAATTGGTGCCTCGCACACTGGCACTGACCGGCAATGTCACAGCGGCAAACGAGTTGTTGACCGACTGGATACGGCTGAATATGGTACTGAACGCATCTTCAAGCTGCTGTGTATTGGTGGCCTGGAAGAACCCATTGTCACCGCCCTGGCGCGCCATGCTCTTCATCAAGTTGATCATCTGTCCGTCCGAGTTGCTGGGAACAGGATCGCCCTCGGCGTCGTAGCTTTGCGGGTTCCAGACGGCGATCGTATAGGTACTCACGGCCTGCTGACCGGGTAGTGAACTGACGTCGGTGTTCGCCAGAAAGCGCGCAAATTCATCCGCCAGACTCGCGTGGTTCGGCGGATTGATCGTCGTTGCGTTGCCGCCGACGTTGCCTACAAGGGTCGTTGAATTTGGGTTCCCCGAATCGCCGCCGGTTCCAGGGTTACCGTTCGATATGAATAACACGTAGTTTTTCTGGCAAGCCCCATTCGCTGAATCTATCGGGCCGATATAAGTGTCCTCGCCAGTCCCGCTGCAGGTATTGAATGCATTTCCAGCCAAGCCGCCGGCAGCTGGATTGTCTGCGTTGCTCGGACAGTCGCGCTTTTTGCTGCCGCTGTTATTGCTTTTGCCTCCGGCGAAAGCAATCGGGCCAAAGTGATTTGCATCGGTTGGAGAGCCGGCGGTATTGTTCGCAGCATTCGCCGGGCTGGTGTAACCACCAAAATATTTGAACGCCTCGAACATCGCTTTCGCATAAGGCTGGTTCGAGCCGGAATTGTCCGTGCCTGATCCGTTGGGGACCAGTTGGTTGAGAATAAGCTTTAACTTGCTCTTGTTTGGGGCCCCCACGGTATCGTCCATCTGCCTGACGCCAAATCGGACGTAAGCGCCGTTCGTGCCGGTTTCGGAGAACAACATCAAGCCCACGTTAACGTTGCCGGGTATGTTGTCTATCGCACTTAGCAAGGCTTGGCGCTCGTTGCAGAACTTGGTGTTGCCGCAGCCGGCGATATTGTCGCCGAAGGTCGCATTCCAGTTGGATGAGCTGTCGAGAACGATCAGCACGTTCGGGCGCACGCTTGTCTGGGTCGAAGCTGACGTAAACAATTCGGTGTCGTCGGCGCGTGCCGTCAACGGCAAGCAGCAAGCGCCGAGCAACGCGGCAATAATGTATTTATATGAAAAAGGCATAATCCACTCCCCTCGTTAAGGACAATTGCCGGGCGGTAATCTGAGCTTGACTCCCTGTTTCACGGTGACTGCGGCGCTATTCGCCGGATCAGTCGCCGTCGCCACCAGTTCCCAATTCGTATCTTCCGGTACCGGTCCACTCGTCAAGCTGTAAGACCCGGCTGTAACGGCTTTCCGACATACGGCCGCGGCGATTGCCACATCCGTTCCATTGACCGTGATGGTCTGCGCGGTCGGCGCGAGATTGAATGCGGCGCTGCTGCTCAATACCTGCTCGATGGCCTGCTGCGCGTTTGCTTCCAACGTCTTTTTCGATTGCACGTTACCGACGATCTTCAGATTGACATTACTCACGTTGATCGCGGTGACTACAAACAGCGTCAGTATTATCAGCATGATCAGACTGACGAGCAGGGTTGAGCCTTGCTGTCGATAATGGGTCATCATCTTGGAATCTCCCTTCGGCTGCTTGGGTTTACCAGCCTTACCTCGGCGGTGTACGCGTGGCGTTTGAAATTACCGCCGGGCACGGCTGGCGCGGTCGTTGTGCCGAGTTGATAGCTTTTAGCATCGGTGTAGCCAGCGGTCGATTCGGTGTTGCGCGCCAGCAGAAAAACCCTGGCCGCAACGACGTTGCCCCAATCCGCATCGGCCGGCGAAGCCAGATAGGCGTCATCAGGCGCGCCATCGCCCGGCAAGCCAGTAGGGTTGGTTGGACTCGCCGCCGGGGTGACATCGAGCCCATATTCGAGCTGTAGATTTTCTATCCCTTCCACGAGCGGCACGATTCGGAAAAGAGTGTTTGCGCCATCTGAAGTGAGCTCGAGGCGCTTCAGTGTCGGTATCGGCCGGCCGTTGTCGTCACCGGCGCCGGTGCAACTTGTGCCGCCGCCATTCGGCGCGCTGCACGGTGCAATGAAGTAGACATGAACGTGATACTTGCGAATGTAGCCGGCGGCCATTCCGACGGGGGATACACTGAAATCTTTTCTGCTGATCGCTGTGGGGTTGCCATCGGCTTTTTTGGTTTTAGCGATGGGCGCTCCTGAAC
>JACDAM010000043.1 GCA_013695435.1 Burkholderiales bacterium
GCGCGCGCAGCTCGATTTCGGGGAACAGCATCGCTCAGTCCGCCATCATTCGCGACAGTCGGATCTGCGTGACGAGCAAACTTTTTTGCAAGCCGGCTCGGCAAACCGCGCCCGATTGGATAGAAAAACCCGCTGCACGCTCGCGCTTCTCCACAGCTCGGAGAAAGCCTCTTCGCTTGCGCTTGTAACCATTATGAAATCACTATGTTTTTTATAACTCATTGTTTATTCTGTTATTTCAATCGTTTAATATTTAATCGTACAAGAAATTTTTGTTACGGGCACATTACTTAGCTGACCCGGCCTGCACGCTATCCACAAAGTTATCCACAGAAAATGTGGACAAGGCAATGTCAAGCGATCTTTACGCTTTTTTCGGAAAATCTTGCTGAAAGCGTGCCGGGGGACTACAGTTGTCGGCTTTCCCGCGACCGGAGATTTTGCCGAGTGTTAGCTATCATTGAAGCAGCCGGTTGGCCAATCTGGCCGATCCTTTTTGCCTCCGTCATCGCCGTTACCTTCATCATCTATTGTTTGTTCAATCTGCGCAAAAGCACCGTTGCGCCCAAGGAACTGCTGCCGCGCGTCGTCCAGGAATATCGTCAGGGCGGTGTCAACAAGCAAATGCTGGCCAAGCTGACGGCCAATTCACCGCTCGGCCGCATTTTCGCGGCCGGCCTCAGGAACGTTTCGAGCACGCGCGAAGTGATGAAGGAATCGATCGAGGAAGCCGGCCGCGCCGTCGCGCACGAACTCGAACGCTTCGTGCCGGCGATCGGCACCATCGCCTCGATGGGGCCGCTGCTCGGCCTGCTCGGCACCGTGATCGGCATGATCGAAATCTTCGGATCGCAGGCGCCGACCGGCAGCAGCCCGGCGCAGCTTGCGCACGGCATCTCGATCGCGCTGTACAACACGGCATTCGGCTTGATCGTCGCCATCCCGAGCATGTTTTTCTACCGCTACTTCCGCGGCAAGATCGATTCGCTGGTGATCGATATGGAGTTGCAGGCGCTGAAGCTGGTCGAGATCGTACACGGCGAGCGGCAGGCGTGATACCGGTCCATGCATCATCGATATCGGGTCGCAAGCAAACCTCATCCGTTCCGTTCGTTATGTCGCCCATATGAATTTCCGCCGCGGCAGCGCCAATGAAGAGCCCGAGCTGAACTTGATCGCGATGATCGACGTGCTGCTCGTCATTCTGATTTTCCTGATGGTGACGACGACGTATTCGCGCTTCGCCGAACTGCAGATCAATCTGCCGCAGGCCGATGCCGAAAAGCCGGTCGACCAGCTCGATCCGGTCAATGTCGCGGTCGACGCCGCCGGCCACTACATGGTCGACAAGACCGCCGTCGCGTTCTCGAATCCCGAAAGCCTGGGCGCCGAACTGCGGCGCGCCGCCGGCAGTCAGACCGATCCGGTTATCGTCATCAACGCTGATGCCAATGCCACCCATCAAGCTGTCATCCACGTGATGGAGGCGGCCCGTATTGCCGGCTTCGGCCGCATCACGTTCACCACGCAGGCAAGCGTGCCGAAATAAGGTTCTGCGGCTTGCATGAAGCAGCGCGGCGCCGGCGTCCAACAGATTCTTCGAACGCACTGGTCTCGCATCGGTTTTGCCCATCTACTGTCTTTTCCCGCGAGTCTGCTGTTTCGCGCGCTGGTTGCGCTGCGCCGCCTGCTTTACAAGACGTCGCTGTTGAAGACCGTGATGTTGCCGATCCCCGTCATCGTGGTCGGCAACATCAGCGTCGGCGGCGCCGGCAAAACACCGCTGGTGATGTGGTTGGCGACGCGCCTGGCAGCGCGCGGCATGCGGCCCGGCATCATCAGCCGCGGCTATGGCGGCAAGCTGCGCGGCCCGTACCAGGTGAATCGCGAGAGCGATCCGCGCCTGGTCGGTGACGAACCGGTATTACTGGCGCAGCGCACAGCTTGCCCGGTCTGGATTGCGCATGATCGGGTCGCCGCCGCAGCCCGCCTGCTGCAGCAACATCCGGGATGCGATGTGCTGATCGCGGATGACGGGTTGCAGCACTATCGCCTTGGCCGCGTTATCGAGATCGCGGTCATCGACGCCGCCAGCGGCCTCGGCAATCGGCTGATGCTGCCAGCCGGCCCGCTGCGCGAACCTGCGAGCCGTCTGCGCAGCGTGACCGCGATTGTCGTCAATGGAAATGGCGTCGATTCAAAGCCCGAGCAAAGCCCTGTTTCGCTCCGCCCGCCGATTTATCCGATGACGCTGCGTGGCGCGGAGCTCGGCAATCTTTTGAATCCTGACGCGCGCATTCCCGTGCTGTCGCTGCGCGGCCTGCGCGTCGCGGCGCTAGCCGGTATCGGCAACCCGCAGCGCTTTTTCGACCACCTCGCGCAGCTCGGGCTGGATTTCACAGCGTATCCGCTGCCCGACCATCATGTGTTCAGCGCGGGCGATCTCGAGATTCCCGATTTCGACGCGATCGTGATGACCGAAAAAGATGCGGTAAAATGCCGGGCTGCCGCAATCGGCAGCGAAAAATGCTGGGTGCTCGATGTCGAAGCGGTGCTGCCCGACGCGCTGGAAGATTTCATCATCGACAAACTGCGGCCCGGCAAAACCTCGCGATAGGCGATCGCGCAAAGCGGCAAACGCTGCGCTTAGCGCGCTCCAGCTCATCGCCCGCCGCATAACGAGAGGTTCCCGATGGACGCCAAATTGCTCGATATTCTGGTTTGCCCGCTGTGCAAGGGGCCGCTCGCGTACAAGAAAGCCGAGCTTGAATTGATCTGCAAAGCAGACCGCCTGGCCTACCCGATCCGGGACGACATTCCGGTCATGCTCGAAGACGAAGCGCGCAAGCTGCCGCCCGAAGAGGAAGTTTGATTTCAGCGGGGAGCAAGGAGTGAAGCGTGTGGAGGGAAAACCGGACGCAAGCGAGGACGCTCCTCACTCCTCTTCCCTCATTCCACACTTCATAGCAGTCATTCCGGCCCGTTACGCGTCTATCCGGCTGCCCGGCAAGCCGCTGGCCGACATTGGCGGCAAGCCGATGATCGTGCGCGTCGCCGAACGTGCGCGCGCGAGCGGCGCAGCGGAGGTCTGGATCGCGACCGATGACCAACGCATAGCCAGCGCAGTCGTTGCGCACGGCTATCGCGCCTGCATGACGCGCGCTGGCCACGCCAGCGGCACCGATCGCATCGCCGAATTCGTCGAGCAGCACGCAATCGACCCCGACTGCATCGTCGTCAACGTGCAGGGCGACGAGCCCTTGATCGAGCCCGATCTGATTCGCGCCGTCGCCGCGCATCTGCAACAGCGTCCCGATGCTGCAATCACGACCGTCTGTCACGCGATCAGCGATGCCGCCTCGCTGTTCGATAACAACGTCGTCAAGATCGTGCTCGACCGTGACGGCAATGCGCTGTACTTCAGCCGCGCGCCGATCCCGTTTGCGCGCGACGCATTCTCCGCAAACGACCGCAGCATGCCCGCCGCGTTGCCGGTCTACCGCCATGCCGGCCTATACGCGTACCGCGCCGCGTTCGTTCGCGAATACGCAAACATGGCCGCTCCTGCGATCGAGCGCTTCGAAGCGCTTGAGCAATTGCGCGCGCTCTGGCATGGGCGCCGCGTTGCCGTCGTCATCAGCGAGGCGCAGCCTTCGACCGGCGTCGATACCGAAGCCGATCTGCAGCGCGTGCGCGCGCTTTTTGCCGCGCAGCAGTCGGGTTGACTGAAACCGCAGGGGCGCGAGGTAATCGTCCGCACACTCATCGTCCATGGAATCATCGTCCGCGAAGTTCGGTGTCCGCGAGTCAGATAGTCTAGTATTTCCCGCGACGATTGTTCGCGGCCTCCGCCGCGCCGCACCGTCTGCCGCTCGCCTAAAATTCTTAATCAAAATCCGCTTAGCGTTTATAATCGGCATCCAGGCGCGCTTCCACTTCCGCGCGCATCTTCAGACTGGAAACCTATGAGATTGATCCTGTTAGGCGCGCCCGGCGCGGGTAAAGGCACGCAAGCGGCCTTCATTTGCGAGAGATTCGGCATTCCCCAGATATCCACCGGCGACATGCTGCGCGCCGCCGTCAAGGCCGGCAGCCAACTTGGCATCGCCGCAAAAAAACACATGGATGCGGGCGGCCTTGTTCCAGATGACGTCATCATCGGGCTGGTCGAGGAGCGCATCGAACAGTCAGATTGCGCGAACGGTTTCCTGTTCGATGGTTTCCCGCGCACGATTCCGCAGGCCGAAGCGATGAAGAAAGCACAAGTGCGCATCGAGCATGTCGTCGAAATCGACGTCGCCGATGCCGAGATCATCAAACGCCTCGGCGGCCGGCGCGTTCACCCGTCCTCCGGACGCGTTTATCACGTCATGTTCAACGCGCCAAAAATAGCTGGCCAGGATGATCTGACCGGGGAGCCGCTGGTGCAACGCGACGACGACAAGGAAGCAACCGTCGCCAAACGTCTCGAGGTTTACCACGCGATGACCAAGCCCCTGGTCCAATACTATTCGGCGTGGGCAGCGAGCAATGAGCCGCATGCGCCGCGCTACGTAAAAATTGCCGGCGTCGGCAGCCTCGAACAAATCCGGGACAAGGTTTTCGCGGCGCTGGCCTGATTTCGATTATCGCAAAGGAAGGCCGCGGCGCTGGCCAGGCGGAACGCAACGCGCGGAACGGACGGCTCACCAGAAGTCGCCGGCAGGACCAGGAAAGAGGAGACATGTTGGCGAAGGAAAATGCGTTCTACGCGCAATCCGGCGGTGTCACCGCCGTCATCAACGCCTCGGCCTGCGGTGTTATCGAGACCGCGCGCCTACACAAAGACCAGATCGGCAAAGTCTACGCCGGCCGCCACGGTATTTTAGGCGCGTTGACCGAAGACCTGATAGACACCAGCAAGGAATCGATATCGGCCATCGCGGCGCTGCGCTACACGCCGGCCGGCGCATTCGGTTCGGCGCGCTACAAGCTCAAAGGCCTCGACGAAAACCGCGCGCAGTACGAGCGCCTGATCGAAGTTTTCCGCGCTCACGATATCGCCTACTTTTTCTACAATGGCGGCGGCGATTCCCAGGACACGGCGCTGAAAGTTTCGCAAATCGGCGCCAAACTCGACTACCCGATCATCGCCATCGGCGTGCCGAAAACCGTCGACAACGATCTGCCGATCACCGATTGCTGTCCCGGCTTCGGCTCGGTCGCCAAGTACGTTGCGACCAGCATGCGCGAAGCCGGATTCGATGTCGCTTCGATGGCGAAAACCTCGACCAAGGTATTCGTTCTCGAAGTCATGGGCCGCCACGCCGGCTGGATCACTGCCGCGTGCGGGCTCGCCGCCGAGAATGAAGGCGAGGCGCCGCATGTGCTGCTGTTCCCGGAACTTCCGTTCGAGCAGGAAAAATTCCTCGCGCAGGTTGACGAAGCTGTAAAGAAACACGGCTATTGTGCGATAGGCGTGTCGGAAGGCATCAAGGGAGCGGACGGCAAATTCCTGTCCGAATCGGGATTGACGGATGCGTTCGGCCACGCCCAGCTTGGCGGCGTCGCACCGGCCATCGCCAACATCGTGCGCGCAAAACTGGGCTACAAGAATCACTGGGCGGTCGCCGATTACCTGCAGCGCGCTGCCCGTCATATCGCTTCGAAGACCGACGTCGCCCAGGCGTATGCGGTCGGCAAAGCCGCCGTCGAATTCGCGCTGAAAGGCCAGAACGCGGTGATGCCGACGATCGTGCGCAAATGCGATGATCCCTATAAATGGGGCATCGGCATGGCCAATCTCAAAGATGTCGCCAACAAGGAAAAGATGATGCCGCGCAACTTCATAACCAGGGACGGCTTCGGCATTACCGACAAGTGCCGCGCTTATTTGCGCCCGCTCATCATGGGCGAGGATTACCCGCCGTTTCGCAACGGCTTGCCGAATTACGTCAGGCTCAAGAATATCGCAGTGCCGAAAAAGCTCGGCGGCGAATTCAAGGTTTGATGCTCAGCTTTGAGAAATCTCTGATCAATTTGTCGTTCCCCGCGAAAGCGGGAATCCGGTGTCGTGTCACTACCCAATTATGCAAAGAGCTGGATTTCCGTTGCAGTCTGCTCTCGAATGCCCCTTGATTAGTACTTTCGAGGGCATGCGTGATCGGCCGCGGTAATGACGGCGTCTGACTCTATTCAACGCTTCGTTAACATGACTTTCAGGGCATAACGGCCTGCCCGCAAAAGGCCGCTTTCAGGGAGGAACTGATGTCAGCACCTTTGTTAATCGCACTTGCCTGCGCCACGATTGCGGTGGTCTATGGCGGTGTTTCGATCAGGTGGATACTGGGTCAGCCGGCCGGCAACGAGCGCATGCGCGAAATCGCCGCGGCCATCCAGGTCGGCGCATCGGCCTATCTGAATCGCCAATACCTGACGATCGGGCTGGTCGGCGTGATCCTGTTTTTTGTCCTCGCCTGGGCGCTTGACTGGCTGACCGCCGGCGGTTTTGCGCTAGGCGCAATCCTGTCGGGAGTAGCCGGCTATATCGGCATGAACGTTTCGGTACGCGCCAATGTGCGCACCGCCGAAGCCGCGCGTACCGGTCTCAATGAAGCGCTGCAAATCGCGTTTCGCGGCGGCGCGATTACCGGCATGCTGGTCGTCGGCCTCGGGCTGCTCGGCGTCGCCGGCTACTACGCGTTCCTGATTTCGGGCTCATCCGGGCCGATCAGCGAAGTCATCCAGCCGTTGATCGGGCTGGCTTTCGGCGGCTCTCTGATTTCGATTTTCGCGCGTCTGGGCGGCGGCATTTTCACCAAGGGCGCCGATGTCGGCGCCGATCTCGTCGGCAAAGTCGAAGCCGGCATTCCCGAAGACGATCCGCGCAACCCGGCGGTTATTGCCGATAACGTCGGCGATAACGTCGGCGACTGCGCCGGCATGGCGGCCGACCTGTTCGAGACCTACGCGGTCACCATCATCGCGACCATGCTACTCGGCGCGCTGCTGTTCAAGGAGGCCGCCGCCAACGCCGTTGTCTATCCGCTGGTGATGGGCGGGGCATCGATCATCGCATCGATCATCGGCTGTTATTTCGTCAATGCGCGCAGCGGCGGCAAAATCATGAATGCGCTGTATCGCGGCCTTGCGGTCGCGGGTATTCTGGCCGCCATTGCGTTCTATCCGATTACCGTCTGGCTGCTCGGCGACATCGCCGAATTTTCGGTGCTGCGCTTGTACGGCGCGGCCATCGTCGGCCTGGTGTTGACCGCGGCCATGGTCGTCATCACCGAGTATTACACGGCGACCGAATACGGGCCGGTGCGCCACGTCGCGCAGGCTTCGACCACGGGCCACGCGACCAACATCATCGCCGGCATCGGCGTGTCGATGAGATCCACGGCGTTGCCGGTGCTGTCGGTATGCGCCGCGATTTTCGTTTCGTATCATCTCGCCGGCTTGTACGGCATCGCGATCGCGGCGACGGCCATGCTGTCGATGACCGGCATCATCGTCGCGCTCGATGCCTACGGTCCGATCACGGATAATGCCGGCGGCATAGCGGAGATGTCCGATCTGCCCGATTCGGTGCGCGCCATCACCGATCCGCTGGACGCGGTCGGCAATACCACCAAAGCCGTGACCAAAGGCTATGCGATCGGCTCGGCCGGACTGGCGGCGCTGGTGCTGTTCGCCGATTACACGCATGCGCTCGAGTATTCGGGGCGGGCGGTGACCTTCGATTTATCGAATCACCTCGTCATCATCGGCCTTTTCATCGGCGGCCTGGTGCCGTATCTGTTCGGCGCGATGGCGATGGAAGCGGTTGGCCGCGCCGCCGGTTCGGTGGTGATCGAAGTGCGCCGCCAGTTCCGCGATATCAAGGGCATCATGGAAGGCACGGCCAAGCCCGATTATTCGAAAGCGGTCGATCTGCTGACGAAATCCGCGATCAAGGAGATGATCATCCCGTCGCTGTTGCCGGTGTTGATCCCGGTGCTCGTCGGAAAATTTCTGGGTCCGCAAGCGCTAGGCGGCTTGTTGATGGGGTCGATCATCACCGGCCTCTTCGTCGCGATTTCGATGACGACCGGCGGCGGCGCCTGGGACAACGCCAAGAAATACATCGAAGACGGCAATCACGGCGGCAAAGGCTCGGAAGCGCACAAGGCCGCGGTCACCGGCGATACGGTCGGCGATCCCTACAAGGACACCGCCGGCCCGGCCGTCAATCCGCTGATCAAGATCATGAATATCGTGGCGCTGTTGATCGTGCCGTTGTTGTAATCGGATGTAATTTGAGTTCAACAGGGCGGCGCTGACCGCCCTGTTTTTTTGCTCCGCTTTCGCCGCCGCCGGCAGGCTGCGATTCGCACCATCGTTTCAGCAACGCTACAAAGGCAAACCGGCGGGAGGCACAGCATTCACGCCGGGAATCTTTGCACGGCCCGGGCGCGTGCCTTGGCCGCTTCGTCGGCACGGTCTTTAGGAGGCGCGTTTGTCTCCAGGGAGCCATGTAAGGCGCCGGCAATTCTTGAGACCTCATCCACAGCAAGAAGGAATGCCGCCTCGTTCGCCTTCGATGGTTTGCTGAAGCCGCTGAGTTTCCTCACGAACTGCAAAGAAGCCGCTCGAATTTCGTCATCCGTATTCGGTGGATCGAAATTGAAAAGAGTCTTGATGTTTCTACACATGGAAATTTCCTGAGTGTATTAAGCAAACTGAAATACTGGCGAACAACGTGCCGCTCGCGTGCTTTGCGCTCATGAACTGCTCCCAACATTCTGGATCCTTTCGGACGACCGTCCGCTTCGTCTTCCAGAATGGTCTTCAGCCGATTGATGTTACACATTACAGGTATTGCCGCGTCGATGCGTTACGGCTCATGTCTTCACGGAACATAGACCTGATTTCGCGGGTGTCTTGCCCCAGGTAAAGCAGAAGCAGGCGCTGCAGCCAGCGCTCCGATTATCAAGGGCGGCATGGTCAGAAGACACGCAACGACCGGCAGCTTCATGCGAGCCCTTCGAAGCGAGTGAGTCGGCCAACGTTCAAGTCGACCCTAATCCACCGCGATTTCGCCGTCTGGCTCGCCGTTTCGCCCGTCCGGTGGTTGGTCACTTGACCATCCGCCGAGACCCGGGCAAGCTGCCGCGGTCAGCAAGGCCTAGCCTTGCCATCAGGGACGACCAGTGGGAAAAATAAGGGGACTCGACAGCATCCGTTTCGTCTGCGCGCTGTTCGTCGTGATCTACCATATCGGTGCGGCACCGATCTTTGGCGACAGCCCGGATGGTCTTGCACGCGTGTTGACCGGGCTGCTCCGCGAGATGTTCAATGGGCCTGCGGCCGTGATCGTTTTCTTCGTGATCTCGGGCTTCTGTATCCACTATCCCCACCGCAACGGCGCACCAGTGCTGCTCGGCGCGTTTTACACGCGGCGCCTGCTGCGCATCGGCCTGCCGATGCTGATCGTCATGTGGGCAAGCGAATACGCGGGAGTGCAGCGCGAGGTCATGCAGCATGGCATCGTGTGGAGTCTGATCGCCGAAATCATCTATTATCTGATCTACCCGCTGCTGTTGATTCTGCAGCGCCGATTCGGCTGGCAACGCCTGATCGTCGTCGCGTTCGCCATCGCCTGGAGTCTCGCGCTGGCGCTGCCGGATTCAGGGACCCAGGCCTTTGAGACGCTGGCCGAACCCGGAGATTACGCGGCTTATGGCAGCGCGCTCAACTGGCTGATCGGGCTACCGTGCTGGCTGCTCGGATGCTTGCTGGCGGAGCGCAGCGATGCGCTGCCATCGACCTACACCGCGAATATCTGGTTCTTCCGGCTGGGAATCATCGCCGCTTCCTATGCCGCCGTCATCCTGCGCTGGCATTTGCCGGGCGTCTCGATCAGCTACCCATGGTCGCTGAACGTTTTTGCCATCCTTGCGTACTTCTGGCTGCGCCGGGAAATCGTTTTTTCCCGCCGGCATGCGCCGCTCGCCTCTTTGGAGTGGGCCGGGACCTGGAGTTACTCGTTGTACCTCACACATCTGCCCTGCGCTCTTATCGCGGGCAAGGTGCTGGCAACGGTCGGCACCGGCCATGCGATCACGGACAATCTCGCTACCCTGGCCGCGGCCCTGCTCGGCGCCTACCTGTGCTTTTTGGTGATCGAGCGTCCCGCCCACCGGCTTGCGGCAGGTATCAGCGCCCGCCTGCGCAACCGCGCGCTCGGCGCGCAAACGGGGTTCGTGCACAGCCGATTGTAAAGCGGCGATTGCAGGCTCAACTGCCTTCCCGCAATCGTTGGCGCCTCGCTGTTCCGCTACCGGCGGACCTTTTCGCTTGCATGATCTCCGCTGCGTGTGATCGGGCGCTTCGCTAGCCGAGACCGAGCTTCGTCGCCAGGCCGATACGCTGCAACTTCCCGGTCGCGCCTTTCGGGATTTCGTCGAGAAACAGAATTTTGCGCGGCACTTTGAAATCCGCGAGATGCTGCGCGACGAATTCACGGATTTCTTTTTCGGTCGCGCTTTTTCCTTCGCGCAATACGATCGCAGCCGCCACGTCCTCGCCGAGCTTGTCGTGCGGCATCGCAAACGTGACGACCTGCTGCACGGCAGGGTGATCCATCAGCACGTCGTCGACTTCTCGCGGCGAGATTTTTCGCCGCCGCGATTGATGATTTCCTTGAGTCGCCCGGTGATCGACAGATAGCCATCGGTATCCATGACGCCCTGGTCGCCGGTGCGGAACCAGCCGTTCGTGAACGCATCACTGTTGGCGTCAGGATTGTTTTCATAACCCGAAGTAACGTTCGCACCGCGGATGACGATCTCCCCGGTTTCACCGTTTTGCAGCAACGCGCCGGATTCGTCCATCACCGCCACTTCTGGTCCAGCCGCTACGCCGACCGTGCCCGGCTTGCGCAATCCGGGCGCCAGCAGATTGCTTGCCATCTGGTGCGACGCTTCGGTCATGCCGTAAGACTCGACTACGCGCGTCTTGAATACTTTCTCGAGCTCGTGCAACACCTGCGGCGGCAGCGACGACGACGACGACCGGATAAAGCGCAGCGGATGCGCGGCGATGATTTCGCGATTGCGTTCAGCACGTCCGAGCAAGGCCTGGTGCATGGTCGGCACCGCCGTGTACCAGGTCGGCTTGGCGTCTTCCATCCAGTTGAAAAACTTCAGCGCATTGAAACCGGGCGTGCAGTAAACGCTGCCGCCCGCGGCAAGCGGAGCCAGCACAGCGGCGATCAGGCCATGGATATGAAACAGCGGCATCACGATCAGCCCGCGATCCCCGGCGCGTAGCGCCAGCGTATTGCCGATGTTGAGCGCGGATGCGCAAATGTTGCGCTGGGATAGCGGCACGATCTTGGGCCGAGATGTCGTGCCGGATGTGTGCAGCACCAGCGCCGTATCACCGGGCTGAGCGTCTTCATGACCGCCTTCCTGAACGTCCGCCTGAACGCCGGTTCGCGCGGAACCGCGATCCGTGACTGACCCGGCCCGCTCTCCATCCTCGATCAGATCGAACGCGCCGGCAGGCTGATTTGCATCCACGCGCAGGCGAAGCACCGGAATAGCGAGCATGGCTGCCACGGCAATCGCCGGAGACTGACTGCCCTCTTCGACGATCAGCCGCCTGGCATGGAGATCGGACAGATAAAATTCGAACTCCTCGGCGCGGTACCCGGGATTCAACGGCGCGGCGGTCGCAGCGCTTGCGATGCCCAGAAACGCAGCCGCCATTTCAGGACCATTCGGCAGGACCATTGCGACACGATCGTTGCGCTTGATGCCGGATTCGCGCAGCCGTCGTAACGACAGCTCGACTTGCTCTCGCAAGCCGCCGAACGTCAGCGAAGCGCGCAGAGGCGCGGCAATCGCGATGCCGTCATCGGCGCCGCGAGACAACAGTTGAGCGAGCGTGGAAATCCGGTTCATGGAGATCGGTAAAAATGGTGTGTCTCAGTTAGGCCGTTCGTGGTGAGCCCTTCGGCGTTGCTCAGGAGAGGACTGTCGAACCATGAGCGGCCGTTTCACCCTTCGACAAGCTCAGAACGAATTGTCCCCGATGCTTGCGGATATGAACTGAGACATTACCGGTGAAAACGGTTTGTGGCGAACGGCGATGAATTTGATTAAGCTTGATCGGGGGTTACCATTTAAGTCGTCATTCTAAAACATAACCGGAGGAATCATGCTCACCAAGCTCATTGCGACCGTTACCGCCGCCACGCTGATCGCGGTCAGCAGCGCGCCGGCTTACGCGTGGGAACCGACCAAGTCGGTCGAATTCGTCGTTCCTGCCGGCACCGGTGGCGGCGCCGACCAAATGGCGCGGCTAATCCAGGGCATGATCATCAAGCACGATTTGATGAAGCAGCCGATGGTCGTCGTCAACAAATCCGGCGGCGCCGGCGCGGAGGGCTTCCTCGATGTCAAGGGCGCGAAGGGCAATCCGCACAAGATCATCATTACACTTTCCAATCTGTTCACCACGCCGCTTGCGACCGGTGTTCCGTTCAACTGGAAAGACTTGACGCCGGTTGCCATGCTGGCGCTCGATGAATTCGTGCTGTGGGTCAATGCCGATTCGCCTTACAAAACTGCGAAGGATTACCTCGACGCGGTCAAGGCCGGCGACGACAACCAGTTCACGATGGCCGGCACCGGCTCGAAACAGGAGGACCAGATCATTACCGTTGCGCTGCAAAAGGCGGCCGGCAAAAAGCTGACTTACGTGCCGTTCAAAGGCGGCGGCGACGTCGCCGTGCAGCTTGTTGGCCAGCATGTGAATTCGACCGTCAACAATCCGATCGAGGCCGTCGCCCACTGGCGCGCCAGCAAACTGCGACCATTGTGCGTGTTCGATGACAAACCGCTGCCTTACAAGAACAAGGTCACCGACACAATGGCATGGAGCGACATCCCGACGTGCAAGCAATCGGGCATCGATGTCGATTACCTGATGCTGCGCGGTATTTTCATGGCCCCGGGCGTAACGCCGGAACAGGTCGATTTCTATGTCGGCCTGTTCAAGAAGGTGCGCGCGCTGCCGGAGTGGCGGGAGTTCATGGAAAAAGGCGCATTCAATCCGACCTTCCTGACCGGCAAGGAATTGGCGGACTGGGCGCAAAAAGCCGAGGCGACGCACAAGACGCTGATGCAGGAAGCCGGTTTTCTGGCGAAATAGCGGCTTTGCGAGTGCGCATTCCGGCGCGGGCACGTTGATGGAACACGAACCGGGGGGATGCGGATTTCGTTTTTCGCATGACAGATCATCCGCAATCACGCTCCCTTCCCTTGACTGGGAAGGGTCACGGTGGAGGTGAAAAATAAGAAGAATTCCTTCCACCCGCGCAGTCGAGATGGCAGTCGCCATCGTGCTGCTGTGCGTGGCTGCGCTGGTCATCTACGATAGTCAGCGCGTCGGCACGGGCTGGGCTTCGGACGGACCCGAGGCTGGCTACTTCCCGTTTTACATAGGCGCGTTGCTGGCCGCTGCCAGTATCTGGATATTGTTCCAGGCGATACTGCGGAAAACGGACGAGGTATTCGTCGCGCCCGATCGATTCCAGCGCGTGCTGGCAGTTTTTATCCCGACCGCGCTGTACATTGCCACGATTTACTTCATCGGCATCTATCTCGCTTCCGCTTTTTTCCTGGCGCTGTTCATGCGCCGGTACGGTAAATTCGACTGGCGCAAAACATTGCCGGTCAGCTTGCTCGTCCCGGTCGTTCTGTTCCTGCTGTTCGAAATCTGGTTCCTCGTGCCGCTGCCCAAAGGGCCACTCGAGAATCTGTTTGGTTATTGATACCAATGTTTGGTTATTGAGGCCAAATCAGGCTCGTCCTTGATTACGCGACTCTCAATCCTGAACTTTCGATCCTGATCGAGATGGAAGAATTTTCCAATCTGCTGCACGGTTTTGCGGTCGCGCTGACCTGGCAGAATCTTGTGTTCATGTTCGTGGGGATTTTGCTCGGCGTACTGATCGGCGTGTTGCCGGGGCTGGGCGGCGCCAACGGTGTTGCGATCCTGCTGCCGCTGACGTTTTCGATGCCGCCGACGTCGGCGATCATCATGTTGTCGTGCATCTACTGGGGCGCGCTGTTCGGCGGCGCGATCACATCGATTCTGTTCAATATTCCCGGCGAACCGTGGTCGGTCGCGAC
>JACDAM010000044.1 GCA_013695435.1 Burkholderiales bacterium
AAAGGTTATTTGCTGTGGTTCGTGCCGCGCGAAAAGGTGCGGTTCGAGGCGCCGGAAGGCGATCTTGCGACCTACACGTTCAACAAGCACGTGATCAAGCACCACTTCTGCGACAAGTGCGGCTGTGCGCCATTCGGCTTCGGCGCCGATCCGTCCGGCGCTGCCACGGCCGCGATCAACGTGCGCTGTCTGAATGGGATCGAGCTGTCGACGTTAAGCGTCAAGCAGGTCGATGGGCGCAATTTTTAGCGGCCGGTTTCGACGGGAACGTGAAATCGGACAGGAGTGAAATCGCTGAGCGAACTGAGTCGGATCGTTCCCGGCGATTTTGCCGATCCCACTTATTCCTGCTGCGCAGAGCCGCCGCGAGCGGAATCCTGCTGAAGCACCGCGTCCCATCCGCCGCCGAGCGCGCGATAAAGCTGCACCAGCGAAACCAGGGTATTGCGATAGCCTTGCACGAGTTGCAACTCGGCGGTAAACAAATCCTGATCGGCGTCTATCACTTCGAAGTACGACGAGAAGCCGACCTCGTAGCGCCGCTGCGCGCGCTGCCTTGCCGTGCGCAAGGCATTAACCTGGGCTTCCTGCGCGGCCACGAAATCGGCGAAGTTGCGGCGCGCCGCCAGCGCATCGGCGACTTCGCGAAACGCCTGTTCGACAGTCTGCCGATATTGCTGAACCACCTGTTCATCACGCGCCGATGCCGCCTCGACCTGATAGCGGTTGCGATTGGCATCGAGGATAGGCTGCAGCAAGCCGAGACCGAAACTCCACGCGCGCGCCGGGCCGGTAAATAAATCGCTGAATGCGAGGCTTTGTCCGCCGAAGCTGCCGGTCAGCGCAATGGTCGGGAACAGCGCTGCCTTGGCCGACTTGAGGCGGGCGTTGGCGGCGACCATATTGTATTCAGCCGCGACCAGATCGGGCCGCCGCTCGAGCAGCGACGAAGGCAGGCCGGGCGGCACAGCGGGCGGCGGGGGCAAACTCTGCAAATCGATGCGTTCGCGAACGACGAAATCCGGATTCTGCGCGAGCAGCACGCTCAGCAGATTTTCCGTTTGCACAATCTGCCGCTTGAGTTCGGGCAGGGTCGCCTGCGCCGCCGCGAGGTTGGCTTCAGCGCGGCTGACATCGAGGCCGGAAGCGACGCCGCGCTCGAAACGGGCGCGCGTAAGCTCGGTGAATTTTTGGCGCGTCGCAACGGTGCGTTGCGTGATGTCGTATTGCTGATCCAGTGACAGCAGATCGAAATAGGCCGTTGCCACGTCCGCGATCAGGCTGATCCTGATCGTCTCGCGCGCAAACCCGGTTGCCAGCAGATCGGCGCGCGCAGCCTCGGTCAAACTCGACAGCCGCCCCCACAAATCCGCCTCGTAAGTGGCGTCGATGCTGGCTGCATAATTGGTTCTATCCCGACCGACGAACACCGGAATCCCGGTCGCGGCCGATGTCCGGCTGCGGGCGACGTTGGCGCCCGCCGAGATCTGCGGAAACTGCGCGTAGCGATTGATGCCTACGATCGCGCGCGCCTCATTGATGCGCGCCGCCGCGATCTGCAAATCGCGATTCTGTTCGAGTGCTATGCGCAATAGGTTCTGCAGCCGCGCGTCCTGATAGACCTGCCACCATGCAAGATCGGCCAGCGATTCCGCATCGGCCTCTGCATCACCACGAAATGCGTCCGGCGCATCGACGTCGGGCCGCCGGTAGTCAGGGCCGATGGCGCAAGCGGAGAGCAGCGTGAGGAAAAAAAGTGCGATGGAATGTTTCATCGTAAGTAGAACGTCTCGCGATTCTGTCGGGTCGCTGCGGCCGCATCTCACCCCCTTTCCGGCGCGCGGACACGTCGCACGGACACGTTAGCGGCGTAGCCGCCAGTTTGCGGGGAGTGCGACTCGGCCCCGTCTCCCGCATCGGGCCGTCGCATTCTATCCGCCACGATACTCCGGGCGCGGCGGCACGGGTGACGGCGTACGTTCGCCTTCATGCGCGCTCTTCTCCCGCTCACTTTCATCGCGCCGGAACGGCCAGCGCTTTTCGCTGATCCGTTGCAGCAGCACGTAGAAAACCGGGATCACGAAAATTCCGATCAAGGTCGCCATCAGCATGCCGAATACGACCGGCGTGCCGAGCGATATGCGCGCGCCGGCGCCGGCGCCGCTGGCGATGGCAAGCGGCAAGGTGCCGAGAACAAAAGCGAACGACGTCATCAGGATCGGACGCAGCCGCAAACGCGCGCCCTGCAGCGCTGCCTGCACGATCGGTTCGCCGCGTTCACGCGCGAGTTTGGCGAATTCGATGATCAGAATCGCGTTCTTCGCGGCGAGGCCAATCAGCATGACCAGACCGATTTGCGCGTAGACGTTGTTGTCGAGTCCGCGCAAGGTGAGGCCGAGAAACGCGCCGAGCACGCCGAACGGAATCACCAGCAGAATCGCAACCGGCATCGCCCAGCTTTCATACAAAGCCGCCAGGACCAGAAAAACGAACAGCAGCGACAACGCAAAAATATATGACGACTGGCCGCCGGCTTTTTTCTCCTGATAGGTCGCGCCGGTCCATTCGTAGCCATATCCCGTCGGCAGATTCCTCGCGACTTCTTCCACCGCCGTCGTTGCCTGACTCGTCGAATAGCCGGGCGCCGCCGCGCCGTTGATGGTCGCTGCGCGATACAGGTTGTAGCGCTCGAAATATTCGGGGCCGTTGATCGCCTTGATCGAAATCAGCGTCGACAGCGGCACCATGTCGCCGGCCGTGCTGCGCACATAGAATTGGCCGACATCCTCGGGATTGGCGCGCGCCGAGGCTTCGGCCTGCGCCTGTACGCGGAACGTGCGGCCGTACAGATTGAAGTCGTTGATGTACGTGCCGCCGAGGAAAGTTTGCAAGGTCGAGAAGACATCGCTCAGCATGACGCCGTAAGTCTTGACCTTCTCGCGGTCGATTTCGTATTCAATCTGCGGTACGCGATCGTCATAATTCGAAAACACCAGGCCAAGTTCCGGGCGCTTGCGCGCTTCGCCCATGAACTCCTGCAGCACTTGCGAGAAGCGCGCGACATCGCCGCCGGCGCGATCCTGCAGCACGAATTCGAAACCGCCGGCCGAGCCCAGACCGCGAATCGGAGGCGGGTTCAGCACCAGCACGCTGGCGTCCTTGATTTCCCTGTTGAGACTCGCCGTCAATGTGCCCCGAATGCCGGTCGCCGAAAGCTCGGGGCCTTCGCGTTCTTCCCACGGCTTCAACCGGACGAACGCCGTGCCTGCATAGGAGGTGCTGAGGCCGACCAGAAAGTTGAAGCCGGCGAGCGCCGCGACGCCATCTACGCCTTCGGTATCGTTGGCGATGCGCACCAGCGAACGGATCGCATTGGTCGTGCGCTCAAGCGATGCCGCCGGCGGCAGTTGCACGACCGCCAGCATGTAGCCGAGATCCTCATCGGGCACGAGGCCGCCTGGGCGCTTCACGATCAGGCCGTACAGCACGACGAGCAGCACGACAAAAGTCAGCATGACCAGCGCCGAAAATCGAATCAGCTTCGCGACCGAGGTGGAATAGCCGGAAGTGAACTTCGCGAAGCCGCGGTTGAACAGATTGAAAAAACCGCCGAGCGGCCCGCGCCGTTTGCCCTCCTCGTTCGGACGCAGCAGCAGCGCGCATAAAGCCGGCGTCAGGGTCAGCGCGGCGATCGCCGACAGGATCACCGAGACCGCGAGGGTCAAGGCGAACTGCTGATACAACTGACCGGTCAAGCCGCCGAGGAAGGCGACCGGGATGAAAACCGCGGACAGCACGAGCGCGATCGCAATCACCGGCGCCGCGACATCGGCCATCGCCGCCTTGGTCGCCTCGCGCGCCGACATGCGTTCGGTATCAAGTTTATGCTGCGCGGCCTCGACGACCACAATCGCATCGTCGACGACGATACCGATCGCCAGCACCATCGCGAACAGTGTCATGGTATTGATCGAGAAGCCCAGCGCGATGAACGCCGCGAATGTCCCGACCAGCGACACCGGCACCACCAGCATCGGAATCAGGGTCGCACGCCAGCTTTGCAGGAACAGGAACACAACGACCAGCACCAGCGCCATCGCTTCGAACAACGTCACCACGACGCCTTTCAGGGACGCGGTTACGAAAGGCGTTGTGCTGTACGGAATAGAATATTCGACGCCGGACGGAAAATTCTGCGCGAGCCGGTCCATGGTTTCGGTGACCTCGCGCGCAACTTCGAGCGCATTCGCGTCGGACTGCAGAAATACGCCGATGAACGCCGCGGCCTTGCCGTCTTCATTGACGTTGACCGAGTAGTCGGTCGCCGCGAGTTCAATGCGCGCGATATCTTTCATGCGCACGATCTGCCCGTTCGGCGCCGCGCGCACGACCATGTTTGCGTATTGCGCCGGATCGGATAGGCGGCCGCGCACGTTGACCGAATACTGCATCTGCTGCCCTTCCGGCGTCGGCGGCACGCCGATACGGCCGGCGGGTGCTACCACGTTCTGTTCCTGGACAACGCGCGTCACGTCCTGCGACGTCACGCCGAGGCGCGCCATTTTTTCCGGGTCGAGCCAGATTCGCATGCTGTAATCGCGCGCGCCAAAAATACGCACGCCGCCAACGCCCGTTATGCGCGCCAGCGCGTCCTGGATATTCAGCAGCGCATAGTTGCTCAGAAAGACGTTGTCATAACGGCCGTCGGGAGAAGTCAGCGCGATCACTTCGAGGAAATCGGTCGATTGCTTGCGCACGGTTACGCCCTGGCGAATCACGTCCGCCGGCAACTGGCTCTGCGCGACGGCGACGCGGTTTTGCACCTCGACCGCGGCGATGTCCTGATCGGTGCCGACATCGAAGGTGACGGTCAGGCTGTATGAACCGTCGTTGGCGCTCTTCGAACTCATGTAGATCATGTTCTTGGCGCCATTCACCTGCTGCTCGATCGGCGCCGCGATCGATTCGAGCACGACTCTGGCGTTGGCCCCCGGCAGGCTTGTTTGCACCTGCACCTGCGGCGGCACGATCTGCGGATATTGCGCGATCGGCAACTGCAAGGCCGCGACCGTGCCGGCGAGCAGGATGATCAGCGAAATGACCGACGAAAAGATCGGCCGGTCGATGAAGAAATTCAGCATGTGCGGAAATTAGGGGGGAACGCTAGTGCCTGAATCTGAAATTCGTTACAAAAAAGGAATTGTCATGCCCGCCCCCGATTTAAGCATTCGAGGGCAGGCTCCAGCGGGCATCCAGTTTTCGCGCAACGAACCACCAGCAGTCGCTATCCGAGGGGCTGGATTCCCGCCTCCGCGGGAATGACATGGGTTGGATTTGTTCAGCTAACTTCAGAATCATGACACTAGCGTTGCATCATTTTTTGGCAAGCGCCGCTCAATTACCTGTCTTGAGGACAGCCGGCTCGACCTGCGCGCTTTGCGGCTCGTCGGCCGTCGCGCTGGCCAGCACCGGATTCACCACCGCGCCGGGCTGGATTTTCTGCATACCTTCGACGACGACCAGTTCGCCCGGCTTCAGCCCTTTCTCGACCACCCAGTCGTTGTCGATGCGCGAAGCCGTCGTGATCTGTCGCGACGACGCCTTGTTGTCGGGGCCGATGACCCACAACGAGCGGGAGCCCTGCACTTCCTGTACGGCTTTTTGCGGTACGCGTATCGCGTCGGTGTTTTCATAGGCGGCGACGACGACGCGCACGAACAGGCCCGGCCGCAAATAGCGATCGGGATTCGGCACCGCGAGCCGCACCTGCAAGGTGCCGCTTTTCGGATCGAACGCGGCGTCGACGAAATTCAGCTTGCCGGGAAACTTGTATTCGCGGCCGTCGCCCAAGATCAGCTTGAACGGCGGCGCCTTGCTTTTGTCCTCGCCCGGCACCCGCTCGAGGCGCTTGTTCAACTCGAGCAGTTTCTGCTCGCTGATTGTAAAGTTGACGTAAATCGGATCGACCGAATACAAGGTCGACAGCAGCGTCTGCGCAGCCGTGACCAGCCCGCCCGGATTTATCAATGCGCGGCTCATCACCCCATCGCGCGGCGCTTCTATCGTCGTGTATTCGAGGTTCAACTGCGCCTGCCTGACGTTGGCGCGTTCCGCCTCGACGCTCGCCGCATCGGCCGCCTGGCGGGCAACCGCAGTGTCGAGGTCCTGCTTGCTGATCGCCTGCTCCGCGACCAGCGGCCGGATACGTTTCAACGCTGCCCGCGAATTGACCAGCGCCGCCTGAGCCTGCGCCAACCCGGCTTTGGCTTGTGCGAGCGCAGTGTTATACGGCTGCTGATCGATCACGAACAGCACGTCGCCTTTCTTCACGCGCGCGCCGTCTTCGAATACCTGGCGCTCGACCAAGCCGTTAACGCGCGCGCGAATTTCAACCGCATCGACCGCCGCGGTTTGCGCGACGTATTCTTCGTAAACCGTAACCGGCGCGGCAGTCGCCTTGATAACCGACACTTCGGCAGGCGGCGGCGCTTTCGGTGCCTGCGCGCCTTCCGGTCCCTGCGAACAAGCGGCAAGCCAGCACATCACGATGGAAAAAAACAAATAAGAACGCTTATTCATGCTTTTGAGTGCGATTCTAGAAGTGATTTCCTGCAACGCGTCGAGCAAAGCGTGCTGGAAAAGCTGTCCCAGTTCGCTGCAAGTCCCTGCGGCGACAAGCCATTGGGACAGATTGCAAAACACCGGGTTTGGTTCAGTCGGCGGCTGCGTTTTGCGTCGCGCGCCAGATCCAATAAATCAGCGCGAGTTGCAGCGGCAAGCGCAGCAGCAGCGTCGCTTGCCACCACAGCGCTTTTTGCGCGGCGCAGGCATCTAGCAGCATTTGCAGATTTGCTGGCCACACCGCGATCGACAACGCGATCAGTCCGAGCCCGGCAAAACGCCGCGTTGAAGCAGCCAGCACGCCCAACCCGCCCGCTATTTCGACAGCACCGCTGATCAGAACCAGTTCGCGGTGCCAAGGCAGCCACGGCGGCATGATGTCGCTATACGCGGCCGGGAACACGAAATGCAACGCACCGCCGACGATGAAGAAAGTCGCGAGGAGGCGCGCGGACACGTTACGTTTCATCGATCGGAAACGTTTGTGTCATATTCTGCGAGGAGTTACCGGGTTTTGCTTGTCGATGGTTCTTGTTTCCGTCAATCGCTTTGATCTTTCGACGCGTGCCGCATGACGTGTACCATAAAATCTCAGAGCCAGCCCTCGAATGCCCCGGATTAGCACTCTCGAGGGCAAGCTTAATCGGGGGCCGAACGGCTGTTAACTTACGACTTTTTAAGTAAGACTAGTTTCGCATTGCAACCGCGGCAACGATCAGCGCAATGACCGCAATCAAACCAGCGCCTATCGCCAGCATCCTGGCGCGTTTGATTTTTCGCTCGAGCTCGATGGCGCCCTGATCGAGCGCCGCGACGGTCTTTTGCATCTGCTCGGCGAGCGACTTGACCAGCGCGGCATTTTGTCTTGCCGCATGTTGCAGTTCGCTGATTTGCTGCGCAGTCAGTTCAGGCGTTTTGTCCTGCGTCTTGCGGTCGGTGAACGCCGGCAAGGTCGCCGAGAGTATGGTCGACACGTAGGGCAGGACAGCTTTTGCAGCGGCGAGCCAGACAGGCATTGGAGACTCCTTCGATAGGCCGTAAAAGTGCGCATGAATCGTGCATCGAAACGATGCCCGCGGTTGCTCTATGTCGACGGCGGCGCGAACCGCGTGCCCGGCTGATGCACGTGGCAATAGCGGCCAGAGAAAACTGCTGGCCGGCAGCCAATGATAGAGGAGAAAAGCATGCACGTGACGCATGAATTGGCCCAGAAAGCTCTGGACGGCGCGGTTCGTAAAGCGCGAAAACTGAACACCAGAATGTGCATCGCGGTCGTCGATTCGGGCGCCGATTTGAAAGTCTTTATGCGTATGGATGATGCCTGGGTCGGCAGCATCGACATTGCCGTCAAGAAAGCGAAAACCGCGTGCTTTTTTGGCATGCCGACGGGCGAGATCGGCAAACTTGCGCTGCCGGGCAAGCCTCTCTACGGCATCGAGCACTCGAATGACGGCCTGATTACTTTTCCGGGCGGCGTCCCCATCGTGACCGAAGACGGTGTGCTGATCGGCGCAATCGGCGTCAGCGGCAGTTCAGTGGAAAACGACGACCTTGTGGCCAGGGCTGGCGCCAACGTGATTGGCGTGTCCGATTTACCCGAGCATCCGTGGCGGACCTAGGCGCCAGTCCGACAACCTGTCATTCTCGCGGAAGCGGGAATCGAGTTCATTTCTATGCGTCGTTCCTCATCCCAATAAAATCAGTTGAGAGTAGGTAAACCTGGAATCCGGGATAAGCCGTGGATACCGGCTCACCGCGCTCGCGCGCCGTCGGGAATGACAAAGAAAGTTGTGCTCGTCCGGGGAAATGAGGGGGCCATGCTTCGCGGCGCCTAAGTAGCGAACGCGGCGCCCACTACGGCAACCGCGTTTCGCTGACGCGCAGTTACACGCGAGCAGTGCCAGTCGGCGACGAAGACGACAGTTCTTCGCGCGTCTTCTGTGCTGCTTCCTTCAGGGTATCGCGCGCGTCTTCATATTGCTCGCGGCCGCTTTGCGCCAGATCGTCACGCGTGCTTCCCATCAGCTCGTCTTCGCGGCGGGTGGCGGGCAGGAAAGCGCCGATCGCGGCGCCGAGCGCAATGCCCAGCGCCCCCAGCACTAGCGGCTGCTCGTGCGCCAGATGCTGCGCGCTGCTGCGCGCGCGAGCGTATTGCGAACGCGCGGCTTCGGCCGCGCGCCAGGCGCGCTCCCGTGCGCTCGATGCCAGATGCGAAGCGCTGTCGCGCGTACCGGATGCGAACTCGCTCGCGCTGGAGGCGAGATGCGACGCGCTGTCGCGAGCGCTTTCCGCGAAGTATGAAACGCGGTCGCCGACGTTGTGCGCGGCCGCTGAAAACTTGCTGCCGGCGTCGCTCGCCTTGCTGCCGAAGCTGCTGACAGCCTCGCTGACGCGTTCGCGCGCTCCGGAGCCGCTCGAATGGCTTTCGATCCCAGCCGATTCGGGGGCCGCATAAACGTTCGGAAAATCCTCTGTGGGAAAGGTCTCGGTCGAAGACCGGCTCGGCGGATTTTTGCTCGCCATCATCAGCCAACCGAGGGCAACGCTCATCAGTGCGACCGGCACAGGATTGTTTTTGACCGTAACGCCGAAGTTGGAAACGAATTCGCCGCTGCCGCTGTTGCGCAGGTAAGCGATGCCCTCATCGACCATCTGCCCCGGCGACAATTTGCGCTGGATCTGGTTCAGCGTGTAGTCCATTTCCCGGCGCGTTTGCTCGATTTCGCTTTCGATCTGTTCCGGGCTTTGGTCGGTGCTGCCCTTGTGGTGGTTATGGTGGCTCATCGCGTTTGCTCCTTGGCAAATTGCTCCTTGGCCATATTCTTGTGTTCTGTCGCCAGATCCTTGTCCCGTTGCAGGGAATTCAGGGTGCGCTGCGGCAACAGGTTATGCGCTTCCAGATTGCTCTTGCCTTTCATCAGCATGATCAAACCGATGACGGCGACTATGCCGCCGACGATCAGCGGCGAAAGCCACGCCGCCTGATCGGCCGGCAACACCTGCGCGAGGCTGTTGACGATCGCCCAAAGCAACACCAGCATGCCGGCAAACGCAACCGCGCCGCCGATGGCGATCGAAGCGATGCCGGAGCCGAGCTGCGAAACCTTCTGCGACATTTCGGCCTTGGCGAGTGCGACTTCCTTGCGGACCAGCGTATACGTCTCCTGCGTCAGATCGGAGATCAGCGAGGGGAGCGAACGATCTTCTCTAATTTGCATTTGGGCCTCCAGAGCGTTTGTCGGTGTGGGGCAGGCTGCGCGAATCGGCCCCGTACGGCGAATCCGGATCGGTGTTGCGGCTCATGTCTTCCGCGGAGCGCGGCATGGGGACGTTGGGTTTGCCCGACGCTTGCAGGTTGTGGGCGGTATCGCCAAGCGCATCGCTCTGCGATGCGGAGCCGCTGCCGGCGCGATCACCCGGACCAGCCTCGGTTGCTTCGGCATACCCGGGGCGCACGCCGGTGTCGCGCGATTCCCAGGCGCCGCGCGAGCCTTTGCGGGAAAAATCAGAACCGCTACCGCCGCTGGAATCGCCGTAATCATCCGATTCGCTGCGAACCCCGGTGCTTTTCACGAAGCGCGAGAAGAAGAAACCGGCTGCCACCGCGCCGCCGAAAAACAATCCGGGCGAACGCCGCGCAAAGCTTTGCGCCTGATGCAAAAGCGTCGTGATATCGCGATCGCGCAAAGTCGTCGACAGGCGATCGAGTCCGGCCGCCGCCTGCTCGGCGTAGCGACCGGTCGTGATCCGATCTTCCTGATTCAGATTCTCGGCCGTCTTGCGCAGCACGTTGGCCATGCCGGCAATTTCATCGGCCGCCAGATGTTTTTTTTCCTCGATCATCGACTGACCTTTTTGTTTGGCATCGGTCATCAACTGGCTCGCCTGGCGGCGCGTGCGTTCGATGACTTCATCGGTATCGTCGCTGGCGCTCTTGCTCTGCGAACGCGCTGCCTGCTCCGAGGATTGCACCTCATATTCCTTCGCGTAATCCCTGGGTGCGTCGGCGCTCAGCTGCGCGGTATTCGATGCGGATCCGGGGTCCCGGGAAGTAGCCGATCCGGATGCTTCGTTCTTGAGATCGCTCATTGTTGGCTCCTTTGGACTTTCCTCTTAACGCAGGTGATTTACGCAAAAAACATACCGCCGGAAAAAGCGGGCAAAGCCGCCGTTTTGACGTTCATTTTACGTTCAATACGGGTCGCTCCGCGGGTGAGCGGCGGCAATTGGCGCGGCAACCGCCGCGTCAAGTCGGTATGGCCAGGGAAAAATTTACAAGTGCTGCAAGAATTACATGCGGACAGCATGAAATGACGCGGCGATTTACCCGTAGTTCAGGGTGCCGAAGGCTCCCTGGCAGCATCGGTTGGGCAATCTTTGTCGGGGAACTTGCGCACCCAAACCTAGCGCTACCCTTCCCCAACAAGAGGGAACGCCACGAATGCAAGTGCGAATTCTTTTACTTATGCCTTGGCCAGCCCGTCGCCAATCTTCTTGCGCTCGCGCATGACGCCGCACAGCATGTCAGAGACCACGTCCTTGGTTACGTAGGCGGACGCGCCAGCCGCGACCATCGCGCGTTTGACGCCTTCGTCGGCATGCATCGACAGGCCGATTATCTGGATTTTCGGCAGCGCGGCCTTGATGCGGCGCGTTGCTTCGATGCCGTCCATGCCCGGCATATTGATATCCATCAGCACGATGTCGGGCTGCAATTCGGCGGCCATTTCCACGGCGCGAATGCCGTTTGCCGCTTCGCCGACAACCTGAAAATCGGATTCGCCCTCGAGGATGCCGCGCAGGCCATCGCGCACCATGGCGTGATCGTCCACGAGCAGCACGCGCGCGACGCTGTTCGCCACGCGCGCGACCGGTTGCACCGTTCCCGGCAGGCGAGCGGCGCGCGGCGCGGTGGTTTCGGGAATCGTGAGGGCGGTCGGCACGATCAGCGAAATGCTGGTGCCGCGGCCGGGGCGCGAGCGTATCACAGAGCGGCCGCCTAAAAACTCGAGCCTCTCGCGGATGCCGAACAGCCCAAAGCCGCCGATATCGCTGAGTTGCGCGGCATCGAAGCCGCTGCCTTGGTCCTCGACGCGAACGATCAGCCAGTCGCCGCCCCAACGCGACTTCAGCACTACGCGCGCGCGATCGGTGTGCGCATGCTTGACGATATTCAGCAGCAGTTCGCTGATCGCCTGATACAGCAGCGCTTTCGATTCGTCGCTGAGCGGCGGCTCCTCGTGGCAAGGTACGACCTCCAGGCGCAAGCCCTGCTGCGCAAGCAGCCGCGGCGCCAGCCATTCCAGCGCCGCGGTCAGATTCAGTTGATACAGGATCGGCGGACTCAGATCGGCGGTCAGCGCGCGCGAGGCTTGTATGCTTTGATCGAGGATGTCGATGACCGGCGCGAAATTCAGCTCGGTCGTGCGGTTTTTCATGACGCCGAGCTTGAATTTGGCGGAGAGCAGCATCTGCTGCAGGGAATCGTGCAGGATTTCGGCGATGCGCCGCCGCTCGCGCGCTTCAGCCTGGGTCAACTGGGTGGCAAGGCTGCGCAACTGGGTGGCGCGGCGCTCGGCCAGCTCCGTTCGTTCGGCGACGCGCCGTTCCAGGCCTTCGTTCAGCACCGCCAACTGCTCGCTGACCTCGCGGTAACGCCGTTCGCCCTCGCGCAGCCGGTCTTCCGACTGCATCTGTTCGGTGATGTCGGTATTGGTGCCGAACCAGCGCAACACGTGGCCTTGCGCATCGCGCACCGGCACGGCGCGCGACAGGAACCAGCGATACCGGCGATCGGCGCCGCGCAGCGGAAACGTGTCTTCCCAGACTTCGCCGGTCGCGAAACAATGCGAAACTTTTTCCACGACGCGCTGCTCGTGTTCCGGGTGATGGACTTTTTGCCAGCCCCAGCCTTGCATTTGCTCGAGCGTCGTTCCGGTGTAGTCGTACCAGCGCCGGTTGTACCAGAAAATGTGGCCGTCGGGCCGCGCCATCCACGCCAATTGCGATATCGAATCGGCCATGGTGCGGAAGGTTTCTTCGCTTTCGCGCAACGCGGCTTCGGCCTTATTGCGTTCGGTCAGATCGAGCATGGCGCCGACCATGCGGCAGGGCTTTCCGGAATCGTGGTGCATGACGCGGCCTCGATCGCACACGTGCACCGGAGTGCCGTCGGCGCGCAGATAGCGGTATTCGTCGCTCCAGTCATTCGCGCCGCTGTCGATGACGGCGTGTATGCCACGCACGACGCGGTTTCGATCTTCCGGATGGATGTGTTCGTGCCGCCATTTCGCGCTGGATTCGATGGCATCAGTCGCAAAGCCCAAAACGGTGCGCACGCCTTCGTTCCAGGTCACCTCGTCGGTCGCCAGATTCCAGTCCCAGATCACATCGTTCGAGGCATCGGCGATGAGGCGATAACGCGTTTCACTTTCCAGCAGATTCGCTTCCGCCCGCTTGCGGTCGCTGATATCGAGCACGGTGCCCAGCATACGCACGACGCCGCCTTCCGGGTTGCGCTGAATGCGCCCGCTGACCCAGATCCAGCGCACCTCGCCGTCCGCGCGGCGGATGCGGCATTCGATGTTCCAGCCAGCATCGCCGGTCAGCGCGCGCTGGAAATCCGCATCGGCCGCGGGGCGATCTTCCGGCAGCACGTGCGCCAGAAACATCTCGTATGTCCACTCCGGCAACAGCGCCGGATAGCCGAATATCTGGTCGTGCCGCAGCGTGCGATGCGCGGTGCGATCGACCAGGTTCATGTCCCATTGGCCGAGTGTTGCGACGTCGAGCACGAAGTCGAGCCGCTCTTTACTGTCACGCATCGACTCCTCGGCCGCTTTGCGCGCGCTGATGTCGGCGACGACCCCGGGCAAACGGATGGCCTTGCCTTGCGCGTCGCGTTCGACCCTGCCGCGCGTCGTGACCCAACGCAGTCCGCCATCGGGCTTGACCAGGCGATAGTCGGCTTCGTACGTATCGCCTTCAGCCAGCGCCGCATCGATCCGCTGCGACACGTGCGCGAGATCGGCCGGATGAATCGCGCGGAGGTAGGTTTCGAGGGGCGCGCCTTCGTTTTCGGCGCCGGGTACCGAGAAAAAGGCGGCGAGATTGGCATCGCCCTTTACCCGGTTTCGTGGCACATCCCAGTTCCACGTCGCAATCGCGCCGGCCTCGAGCGCCGTCCGCAAGCTGGCCCGCGTTTCGAGCAAGCGTTCTCCCGTCCCTTTGCGCTCGATCGCGATGGCGGCGGTATGGGTGGCCATATCGATGAGACGCAAATCTTCGGCGCTTGGGGCGTGCGGCTCGCTGTAATACAAGGCGAATGTGCCGAGAACCGGGCCGTCGCCGGCGCGGATCGGCGTCGACCAGCACGCGCCCAGATGATGGTTACGCGCGAGGTCGGCGAACGCCGTCCAGTGCGGGTCGGACGCGATGTCGTTGGCATACACGGGCTGTCCGCTGGACGCAGCGCGGCCGCACGAGCCGAGGTTCGGGCCGATTGCGACGCCATCGATCGCCCGCTTGTACGCATCGGGCAAGCTCGGTCCGGCGCCATGCCGTAAATGGATGCCGTCGGGATCGAGCAGCAGGATGGAAACCTTCATGCCCGTCGACGATTGCGCTTCCAGCGTGCGCGCCAGCAGATCGAGCGCCTCGGTCAACGGCGCGCCTTCGGCAATCAATTCGAGCACGCGCGCCTGCCCGGTCTGCAACGCCTCGGCGTGCTTGTGGAGCGTGATGTCGCGGAAATATATCGACAGGCCACCTCCGGCAGTCGGATAGCCGCTGACGCTAAACCAGCGCCGCCAAGGTTCGTAAAGGTATTCGAAGCTGACCGTGACTTTTTCCGCGACCGCACGCCGGTACTGCTTCTCGGCTTCCGTTCCGAGCACGGGCGCAAATACCTGCCAGAAATTGAGGCCCATGATATCGGCGCGTCGCATCGCGCATATCCGCTCGCCCTCGGCATTGATGTAGACGAAGCGCCAATCGCGGTCGAGCGAGATGAAACCGTCGGTGATGCTTTCGAGAATAATCGATACGCGCTCTTCGGCCTCGCGCCGCGTGCGTGCGAGCTTGATGCAGGCCTCGACGCGCACCGACAGTTCGCGCGCATTGAACGGTTTGACCAGATAATCGTCGGCGCCGGCTGCCAGGCCTTCCATGCGCGATTCTTCGCCGGAGCGCGCCGACAGCAGGATGACGGGGATCGCCGCGGTTTCTTTATCGGCGCGCAGCCGCCGCAGCAGATCGAAGCCGCCGACGCGCGGCATCATCACGTCCGACACAACAAGATCGGGCTTGCGCGCGCGCACCGCGGCCAGCGCCGCGTCGCCGTCTGCGACCGCTTCGACATCGTACTGCTCTATCAGGAGACGGCTGAGGTAGCTGCGCATATCGCTGTTGTCGTCGGCGAGCAGCACGAGCGGCCGTGTTCCGCGGCCTTTCCAGTGCGGCGCTGAGCCGGTTGGCGCCTTTCCGCGCCAGCCCGCGCCTGCGCGCGCTGTTTTGCGCCGGTCTTGAGGCGCCTGGTCTTCGTTGCCTGATTTGTCGCCGCCCGATGCGCCGCCGGATTCGCCGCTCTTGTCCGCGGGCGGCAGCCAATTCAATGCTTCTTTGACATAGACGGCCGGCAAGGTCGCCGACGCCTGGGTGAGCGGCTCGTCGCGGTTCAGCCGCGGATGCGCGCCGCCCAACGGCAAACTGACGGTAAACGCGCTGCCTTCGTCAACGCGGCTTTCGACCGCCACCCGGCCGCCGTGAAACTTGGCGAATTCCTGCACCATGGCAAGGCCGATGCCGGAGCCTTCATACGTGCGGCCCTGCGCGCCTTCGACTCTATAAAAGCGTTCGAACAAATGCGGCAGGGCGTGCTCCGGAACACCGATGCCGGTATCGCGCACCGCCAGCTCGACGCCGCCCTCGCGCTCTTTCAAGGCCACGGTGATTTGTCCCTTGAATGTGAACTTGAACGCGTTCGAGACAAGATTCAGGACGATCTTTTCCCACATCTCGCGATCGACGAAGACCGGTTGCGACAGCGGTGGGCAATCGACGCACAGCAGCAATCCGGCCTGGTCGATCGCCGAGCGGAAAACGCTGCACAGATCGACGGTCAGCGCGGCCAGATCGACGGGCTGGCAGTTGACCTGCGCGCGGCCGGATTCGATGCGCGAAAAATCGAGCAGCGTATTGACCAGCTTCTGCAGGCGCAACGCATTGCGCTGCACGAGTTCGAGCCGTTCGCGCTGCGCGGCGTCGCTTTCCTCGTCCAGCGCCTCTTCGGTTGGCGCCAGCAGCAAGGTCAGCGGCGTGCGGAATTCGTGGCTGACATTGGCGAAAAACGTGGTCTTGGCGCGATTGAGTTCGGCCAATGCTTCGGCGCGCTGGCGCTCTTGTTCATGCGCCTGCGCGTTGCTAATCGCGGACAACACGTGATCCGCGACCAGATCAAAGAAGCCGCGATAATCGTCGTCGAGCTGGCGCCTCGGGCTGATGCCGGCGACAACGAAACCGGCGAGCGCGTCTTTACCCGGCATGGCGATCGGCAACACCATCGCCGCCAGCGCCGGTTCAGGCCACGCGCCGCCCGGCAGATCGTCGAACCCGGCTGCCGCCGCGTCGACCAGCAAGGCGAGGCGCGTGCTGCTGACCTCGGCCAGCGGCCACGATGCCGGCGGCGTGGAATCCGCCGGGCCCGATGGGTTTGCGAAGAGCGGAATCAGATGCGGACTCGCGGGCGTGCCGGGGGCCATTCCCGCCGCGCCGCGCAGGCTTGCTTCGTTGCC
The DNA here is from genome assembly GCA_013695435.1 of Burkholderiales bacterium. Classification (NCBI taxonomy): domain Bacteria; kingdom Pseudomonadati; phylum Pseudomonadota; class Betaproteobacteria; order Burkholderiales; species Burkholderiales bacterium. Next base: position 16,413 of record JACDAM010000044.1, read on the forward strand.
GTCGGCATCGAGCAGATACAACAAAACAAAGGGCAGATCGTACGGGTTGTCGCCGAGCGCCAGCGCCGAAAGCTCGCAGGCATGTTCGGCGTTCTGGGCGACAGCGGCCGCTTCAGCGACGTCGCGCAGCGTGCGCAGCCGGCGCCGGGTCAGAACGCGCTGCGTATCTTCGGTGCACGCGCAGAATACTCCGCCTATGCTGCCGTCATCATCGGGCACCGGGCTGTACGACCAGGTGAACCAGGTTTCCTCGGCATAGCCGTAGCGCGCCATGACCAGCAGCACCTCCTCGTTCCAGGTGGCGCGACCGTCGTTGAGCACGGCTTCGGTTTGCGGGCCGAGCACATCCCAGATTTCGGCCCAGACCTGGGCAGCCGGTTGCGCCAGCGCCGCCGGATGCTTTTTGCCGAGAACCGGAATATAGGCATCGTTGTAGAACTTGATCAGCCCGCGCCCCCACCAGACAAACATCGGGAAGCGCGAATCGAGCGCAACGCGAATTGCGATTTTCAGGCTTTGCGGCCATTGCCCGACAGGGCCGAGTGGTGTCTTCGACCAATCGATCGCGCGCATACGCGCCGCCATTTCGCTGGCGCCGGCAAAAAGTCTGTCGGCGTCCGCCGGCGGCAGCGGCCTGGTTTCTTTGTCCTTCATGCGTTGCGTTTGAACTGCCTCCGACTTTGAAACGAGGACACAGGCGGATGTAACGATGGCGCCTGCGTGGATCGCGAGGCTGCATCACAGGGCCCTGAACTGCCTAAGCTTTTACAAACGGAACGGTCGATACTAACCCTATTTCCATTCTTCGGACACTTGCCGCTCCCGGCCGCACTTTGAGAATTGGCAATTGCTAAGGCGAGGACTCGATGATGCGCCATCACATGCCGCGCCTGCGCGGCGCGGACTGCCAGTATGACGCCGGCCGGCGCTGCATTTTCTTGCGCGCAACTTTTCGCGCAGCTACAGCACCGGCGCGAACAGTCGTGTGATGCGCACCGCCAGTCGGAAGAAGAACGAGCGGTTGTGCCACTCGGTGCCTTGTGCGCGCGTCGCTCGCGTGAAGTCGCGCTTCAGCATGGCCGCGACATCCTGCGCGAACGCGTAGTCCGCCAGCAGCGCGGTGATTTCGAAATTGAGGCGGAACGAGCGATTGTCGAAATTGGCGCTCGAAATGGCGGCGTAATCGTCATCGATCAGAAACACTTTCTGATGCATGAACCCCGCTTCGTAAAAGTAAATGTTGACGCCGACCTCGCGCGCATCCGGCAGATACGCATACGGCGCGAAGCGGAACAGCAGGTTGTCGGAACGGCGCGGCACCAGCACGCGCACATCGACGCCGCGCAGCGCCGCGATCTTCAGCGCGCTGAACACGCCGGCATCGGGAACGAAATACGGCGTCGCGATCCAGATGCGCCGCTCGGCCGAGGCGATGGCGTGCGCGAACAGCAGGCTGCAGGTCTCCAGCCGGTCGTTCGGCCCGGACGCGAGCACCAGCGCGACGCGGTCTTCCGCGCATTTGACGGGGTTCCAGTCGAGCGCCGGCATTTCATCGGTGGAGAAATGCCAGTCCTTCAGGAACGACAACTGCAGCGCCTGCACCACCGGCCCTTCGACACGCACATGGGTATCGCGCCATGCGCCGATCTCCGGATCCCCGCCCAGGTATTCGTCGCCGACATTGAAGCCGCCGACAAAACCGACGCGGCCATCGACGACGACGATTTTGCGGTGATTGCGGAAGTTGATGCGAAAGCGCCCGAACCAGCCTTTCTGGCCGTGGAAACCGGATACCGCGATGCCGCCTTCCTCGAGTTCGCGCCGATAACGCCGCGAAAGACCGAAGCTGCCGACATCGTCGAAGAGCACGAAGGCGCGCACGCCTTGCCGCGCTTTGGCAAGCAGTGCCTGCTGCAGGCGGGCGCCGAGCGCGTCATCGCGCAGTATGTAAAACTGGACCAGCACGTAGCTTTCCGCGGCGTCGATGGCGGCGAACATCGCATCGAAAGTTTCCTTGCCGTTGATCAAAAGCCGCGCGCCATTGCCGCGCGTCAGCGGAAATTTCGCCAGCGCCTGAAACCCCTCGAGCTCGCCGCGCTCATCGCCTTTCGCGATTTCCGCGCGCGGATCGCGCCGCGCAGGCTGCCCGTCGCGCTGCTGTTGATTCTGATGGCGCTGATCGTGCGGCGGCAACAAAAAATCGCGCAGCATATTGTTGCGGCTATCGGCCAGTTCGTCCTCGACGCGGCCTTCTATCTCGCGGATCGCCTCCACGTAATCGATGTAGCGCGAACGCCCGAACAGCCAGTACAGCGGCAGCGCCAGCAACGGAAACGCCAGCAGCGCCAGCGCCCAGGCCGCCGAACCCTGCGGCGTGCGCGCGTGCATAACGGCATCGAACGCGCTGAGTAAGCCGATGACATGCGCGGCGGGAACGATGAACGTCAGCGCGTGCAGGAAAAGGTCGGTGTTGAACCAGCTCATGTCGAACCAGCTAATGTTATGCGGGCGCAGGCGGGAAGCAGGTGGGCAAACGATCGCGTGAATGCGGTCAGCCGGATAGTCATGAGGTTTTGCGGAAGCCTGGTTTGCTGAATCTTCATCGGAAGCGCATCGGAAGGCCATCAGTCTAATGCAGTTGGCGCCGGTATCAATGCGCCCGTTGTTCCTGCGCCAGCAGGAATCTCGTGATCGGATACTCGGCTAATCCCCGGAATCACACTCGCTCGCATGCTCAACTCCAAGCCTTGTCACTTCCTGGTAACAGTAAGCTTTTAATCTATCCCGGTGCCCATTTATGCAAATGGGAACTCGCTACATACCAACCAGCCTGCCAACCGGG
>JACDAM010000045.1 GCA_013695435.1 Burkholderiales bacterium
CCTTCAACTTCATTCCGCCAGAAGGAGTCGTGATCACCGATTTTGCTTCCATCACGAAGCTGAATTGGCGCCATTTGCCATCCGGCATCGGGTCTGCATAGCGGGCGGTCTCGCTCCTGAACTGCCAAGGCTGGTCCGCCACCTTGATGCGGCGCAGCCACTTGACCGAAACGTTTCCTTCCCAGCCGGGTACAAACGCGCGCAGAGGATAACCCTGTTCGGGGCGCAGCATCTCGCCGTTTTGCGCGTACACGAGCAGCACGTCGTCAAGTACTTTATCGATCGGGATCGACCGCGTATGCGCTGCGCCATCGGCGCCTTCGAACAGCACCCACTTCGCGGCCGGGTGGAGCCCGGCCTCATTGAGCAGCCAAGAGACTGGGATGCCTGTCCATTGAGCGCCGCAGAGCAGCCCGTGACTCTGCTGCACTGTATTGGAAGCTGCTTTGGTCCAGTCGGTGAGCGTGTTTCCCGAACATTCCAGGAAATAGAACTTGGAAACCGAGGGATATCGCATCAGGTCGCTCATCGCGAACTGAAGCGGTTGTTTCACCATTCCATGGATCACCAACCGGTGCGCCTCCGAATTGATATCCGGAGTCCCTGCATGGTGGCGCTCGAAGATCAGCCCGTTGGGAGTAACGATCCCGTGCTGGTGCTGGAGCGGCGTCATGCTCCAGTCGGAAAGGTTCTGCTTGTTGACGAGGACATCGGAGCGAGTCCGCACCACGTGACTTTCGAACTTGGACGGTACTCCGTAGGCTTTGGGCTCGATGATCCTGCCGGGAGCTTTCACGCTGTCCGGCACGGGAAGCGGCTCGGCGCGGGCAAGCGAGCTTCCCATAGCTCCAGAAGCAAGCGTGCCTCCGGCCATGGCAGCGCTGTTGCGCAAGAAGGTCCGCCTTGAAGTCGGGGAGTTTCGAGCGATGGGAGAATTGTCGGGGCGAATCGTTATGGAACTCTTGGACATCTCATTCCTCCTTGCAGGCTTCGCTTCACTTATAGCACCAGCGCCCTCAGCATACAAGGAGGAGAAGTCGCGTCTGGAGAACTGGGCCACCGGCACCTTGCTTCGTTATGCGAGACATGGGCGATTCCTTTCGCGATGGCGCGCGGGGTGACAGTAGAAGACCCATGTTGGATAACCTCACGCCAGCATTATTGGCTGCGGGCAATCCGCTGCGATCCGGGCGATTTTGATGGTGTTCGCGACAGTCAGGAGCAGGAGACATCTGCTTTGCCCTACGACAAACGCAGTGGCGTGGGCCTCAACACAAAAACGTGCGGTTCGCGAAATCAATGATCGCCTCAGGCCGCAAATAGAAAGCGAACGTTACGCAAAGCCCCACTACAGCGGCCGCCAACACCAAGGTCAAGGTTGCGACTCTTATCACCGGTCGCATGGTCACGCCGTGCTCTCCTTCAGTTCCAGCCGTGCGATTTGCCGGTCGTCAATGGGCCAGTTAAGCAGGGCGGCTATGACACCTAACGCGATCGCAATAATCCAGATCAGTTGATACGATCCCGTCAGATCATAAAGGTAGCCGCCGAACCAAATTCCTAAAAAGCTTCCGATCTGATGAAACAGAAAGACGATCCCGAACAACGTAGAAAGATATCTCACGCCGAAGATCTGGGCTACCACGCCGTTGGTGAGCGGTACAGTTCCCAACCAGAGAAATCCCATGGCAGCAGCAAAAACATAAACCGTCCATGGGCTCATGGGCAGAGTTATGAAGACGGCAATCAGAAGCGCGCGCAGCAGGTAAATTACCGACAGAAGATATTTCCCCGGATAGTGCCCACCGAGGTAGCTGCAGAGGAAACTGCCGAACACATTGAAGAGGCCGATCAGTGCGAGCGCCATCATGCCTGTATGCGCCGACATTTCTCTGTCCAGCAAAAACGCCGGCAGATGGACGGAGATGAACAGGGTTTGAAAGCCGCACACGAGAAAGCCCCACGAAAGCAGCCAGAAGCCCTTGTGCTTCAAAGCTTCGGCGAGCGCTAGCGGCATCGATTGTCCACTTTGCATAACGTGATGCTCGCGCGGAGTGGCAAGCGCCCTCGCGAGCGGCGCCATCAGCGCGGCGGAGGCCGCGAGCATGAAAAGCGATACGTACCAACCGAAATTTGAAATCAACGCATAGCCATACGGGATCATCGCGAATTGGCCGAAGGAGCCGGCTGCGCTCGCAATGCCTAGCGCCATACTGCGCTTCTCGGGGGCGAAAGTGCGCCCGATCACGCCGTACACTACGCCGAAGCTGGTGCCGGAAAGCGCGAGTCCGAGCAGCACACCGGCGCTTAACGCGAGCTCCACGCCCGTACTGGACAGCGCCATCAGCGCCAGGCCCAATGCGTACAGCGCGGCGCCCCCGGCCAGCACGCGCCCCGCGCCGAAGCGGTCCGCAATCATGCCCGAGAACGGCTGCGCTACGCCCCAAACGAGATTCTGCAGCGCGATCGCGAACGCAAAAGTTGCGCGCCCCCAGCCAAATTCCGACGTCATTGGCTGGAGGAACAGCCCGAAGCCTTGACGGGTGCCCAGCGAAAGAGTGAGGATCAATCCACCGCAGATCAGAATCAGCGTCGGCGTGCGCCAGGATTTATTCATCAGAATTCCCGAATATCATAGGGCAGCATACATTGACGCTTGACTACATGCATCGTGGATCAATCAAGTAGAGCGCTGATTCGCTGCTTTCACGCAAAAACAAATCCGTCGTGGCACGCTTCGCACTACACAAACGCTGTAAACGGCAATTTGCGACTACCTCGCACCTTGCAATCAAAACCGCCAACCTGTCGCATGGACAAAGTCCACCGACGATAGCCCGGCCTCCATCAAGCGCTTTTGGCAGCGAGCTTCTAACTCAGGACACTAGCATGAACCCCATCGAAGCAAGTCTACCCATCTGCCTGTGGGCGAGCTCCAGCTCCCGCAGCCTGGACTCGTCGACCACGATGATGCAGGCCCCCGTTTTCAAGGGATGTACGCGTACCCGCTCATGCGCCTTGCCACCCGGAGTTTCGCGCACGACTTCGACCGTTT
>JACDAM010000046.1 GCA_013695435.1 Burkholderiales bacterium
CTAAATCTCTAGGCATCCGTTCAGTCCCGGCCGTGGTCATCGATGGCAAGCTTGCCGACTGCTGCGCTGGGCGCGGGCCCGATGAAGCCGCTTTGCGGCAAGCGGGATTGGGTCAGCCGATTTAACTTTTTGAAAGCCCAGGCCTCGCTGGCGTCGTGGTGACGCCGGAAATCCACGCTGACGAAGACTGGAACGCGAACGGAACGTATGTTTATCGCGTAGCACCTACAGAGAGTTAATCGAACTGGGCAAGACCGCTGACATTCCGGCAGAACTTTCCCGAATAGAGCGGTCTCAAACAGTAACTATCTCTTTCCGAAAACTTCGCGGAGAACCTTCCGCCTATAATCGTTTCATGGTTCGCCCAATCAAACGATTTGCCATTTTTGTTTTGTTCTGCGCCCTGGCCTTGCAAGGCTATGCAGCAGTGGCGATGCCGTTTTGCCAGCACAAGCCGGTAAATCCAACCGGGGCGATGTCCGATGCCGCGTCGATGGCTCATGCCCATCATGCCGGACATGAGCAAGGCAAGTCGGACAAAGGCCTTAATTGCGATGACTGCGCGTTCTGTCAGTTATGCGCGGCGCCGGCCCTGCCGGGAACTTTGCTTATCCAAGCGTCCGACCTTCGCCCGGCTCTGAATCCCGAAACTCCGGTTCATTTCTTCCTGTTCGTTCCCGAACAAACGCAGCACCCTCCTCTCTCTCTGTAGCATTCCGGCGCCGCCGTTCCGGCTGCAACATCGCGCTGCATTACGTGCGTTTGCGCGCGTCTGTTGCCGCCATTCCTGATCACATTTAGGTAAGCGTCGGCACGGAATTCACCGTGCGTTTGCAAAGAGAGGAAGTCATGAATCTGAAATTACTGGCGCCCGCGCTGTTGCTCGGCGGGTGCGTGAGCCATGTTGCGCCGCCGCCACTAGCTTCGAATCACCCTGCCAATCCGGATGCCGTAACCTCCCCGCTGCCGCCCGTCTCCCAAACCTTGGCGTCTTATGAACCGATCGCGGCGGCCGATCTGAGACCCCCAATGGACCATGGCGCTATGGATCACGGTTCAATGGAAAAAGGCAACGCCGAATCGAAACCTGACATGGACCACAAGTCCATGGGCCACGGCGCCATGAAAGAGTCGGAACACGGCGCCCTGAACCACAACGAAACGAAAGCAGGCGACTCGATGGCGAAGCCGGGCAAAAGCAGTGATTCGGCTAGAAGCAAGCCTTCGATGCAAGGCATGGACCACGGCGCGATGGATCACGGGACCATGAAGGGCATGGATCACGGCGCGCACTGGATGGCGCCGGAAGCCGCTGCCGCGCGCAAAAATCCGATGAAAGCAGATAAGGCATCCACCTCGCGTGGTGAGGCGTTGTTTCAACAAAACTGCGCTGCATGCCATGGCGTCAAGGGGCGCGGCGACGGTCCCGCTGGCGCTGCGCTCGATCCCAAACCTGTCGACCTGGCGGCGATGGCCGGCGAGCACCCGGACGGCGATTTCGCGTGGAAGATCGAAAACGGCCGCGGCGCAATGCCGGCGTGGAAAGGTGTGCTCACGCAAAACCAGATCTGGGATGTCGTGAACTACACGAAAAGCCTCGGCGGCGGCAGTGCAAAATCAGGAGAAGGAAAACGAGGGGGCGATCATGACCATAGCAAACACAAGCACTAGTCGGCCAAGGAAGCGCTCGTTGAACAGCAGGCGTAAAGCTTTGCCGCTGACCGCATTGCTCGCTTTGGCGCTCGCTGGCTGCGCAAGCATCTCCCCGAATGCGGGCTTCGACGACGTGCAAACGGAAGTTTCGCAACGCATAGATAAACGCGTGCAATGGCGCTCGGGCGGGACCGAGGATCAGGAGGTTGCGGCCGAAATCGCCGAGATGCTCAAAACAGAGCTCGATGTCGAATCCGCCGTACAGATCGCACTAATCAATAATCACGAGCTGCAGGCGACCTACGAATCGCTCGGCATTTCCCAGGCGAATCTGGTGCAGGCCGGGCTGCTCAGGAATCCGGTGTTCGATGCGGCGATCCTGTTTCCGAGCGGTGGCGGCGGCCGCGCCGAACTCGATTTCGGCATCGCCCAGGATTTTTTGAGCCTGCTCTACTTGCCTTTAAACAAGCGGCTCGCCGGCGCGCAATTCGAAGCTGCGAAACTGCGGGTCAACGCGGCCGTGCTCGGGTTGGCGTTCGACGTTCGCTCGCAGTTTTACCGAACTCAAGCCACCACGCAGATGGTCGAGTTGTTTCAGCAGGTGGTGACCAATACGGAGGCGTCTTATGGGTTTGCCAGGCGCTTGCGGGAAGCGGGCAACATCAACGACCTGGTTTTGTATCAGGAGCGCGCGCTGTACGAGGAATCGCGTCTCGGCCTGGCTGCGGCTGAAACGAATCTGGCGGTCGAACGTGAACGGCTTTCCGAACTGATGGGTCTGTGGGGTGCTGAGAGTCAATGGAAGATCGCCCCGCGGCTGCCGGAGATTCCCGAAGGGGAACCTGGGACAGATGGCTTCGAAGCGCGAGCGATCGAGATGAGCCTCAGCCTTGCCGCGCGGCGAAAACAGATCGAGGCCGCCGCTGGCGGGTTGGGATATGCCAACGCGACAGCACTGATCCCGAGCTTCGAAGCCGGCTTTCAGGCCGAGCGCGAAGAATCGTGGGAGCGCGGGCCGAGCTTCAGCTTCCAGATTCCGCTGTTCGACACCGGTCAGGCACGGCGCTTTGCCGCGCGCGCACAATTGCGGCAGGCGCAGGCCGAATATGCGGCATCGGCGGTCGCGACGCGTTCGGCGGCGCGTACGGCTTACGTGGCGCTGACCTCCGCGCGCGATCGCGCGTTGTTCGTAAAGAACGTCGTGCTGCCGCTGCGCTCCCGCATCGTCGATCAGACTTTTCTGCAATACAACGCGATGCAGGTCGGCGTGTTCCAGTTACTGACAGCGCAACGCGATCAGGTCGCGGCGGCGCGCCAGTATATCGAAACGCTGCGCGATTACTGGATTGCAAAAAGCGGTTTGCAGCAGATCGCAGCGGGCGGCGCGGCGGCAATGAACAATCTGCGGGAATCGATGGAATCGGCCTCAGGCTCGATGTCCGGAGGCATGGCTCGCAGCTCGGTCATCAGCGGTTCAAGCTTTGAATCGGTCAATCAAGGAGGTCAATGATGGTTACGCGACGTAAATTTTTAACGACGACGGCCGCGGTTGCGGGCGGCGCGGGCTTGGCTGCGGCGCCCGCAATGGCGGCACCGGAGAAGTCGAATGATCGGCGCGCGACGGCAAGAAATTCGCTCTACACGGCGCAACAATTGAAGGCCGTGGCGACGAATTCAGTCAAGCCGTTGTCGCCCGCCATGCCGGGCCGCGACTACACGCCGGTCGTCACACCGAACAACATCGCGCTGCCCTGGAAGGTCGTCGATGGCGTCAAGGT
>JACDAM010000047.1 GCA_013695435.1 Burkholderiales bacterium
TCGGCGCCGATCCCCTGCAACTTTTCGCGCAACTCGTGAACGATCATTCGTGCGTTGAATTGCGAAAAGCCTTTGTGAACGTTGTAGGTTGCGATTTTTAATGTTTGCATAGGCATACAGACTCGGCGTCGGGGGCCGAGTTGCGGCGAGCCGGCGTTAAAGACGCTGCTTAGTGAAAATCTCTCGAATGAGTGATGAGCCGGCCAAGCAAGGGAGTGTGGTCGGTCAACCGTCGCGCGATCAGATGCAGTACGCCGCCTTGCCTCTCCAGCACGCCGCTCACGCCGAGCAGTCTCGCGCCAAGTAATTCACGGCGTTGCCTTTTGGCAAGATCATTCCAGACGACGACGTTGATCATGCCGGTTTCGTCTTCCAGTGTCAGAAAAATCACGCCGCTTGCGGTGCCGGGGCGCTGGCGATTAATTACGAGCCCGGCGGCTTTGACGTGCCGCCCATCGTTTAACCCGGCCAATTGTGCAGCGGGCACGGCGCGCCAGCGCACGAGCCGGCTGCGCAGCAGGCATAAAGGATGACGGCCTAGCGTGAAGCCCAGCGACCGATAATCGGCAACCAGATCTTCGCCTTCGCTCGGCGCCGGCAGAGCAAGCTCGCTTTCCTCGATTTTTGCGCCATGCAATACCGGTGGCGGCGTCTCGATCCCCTGCACCTGCCAATACGCTTGCCGGCGATGCGCCGCGAAAGACTGCAAGGCAGAGCCGGCAGCCAGGCATTTTAACTCGCGGTTTCCAAGCGCCGCGCGTTCGGCGAGTTGCTGTATCGAAGCGCTGGGCCCGTCTTTTCTCGCCGCGACGATGCGCTCAACCGCTGCTTGCGGCATACCTTTGATCTGGCGCAAGCCAAGCCGCAAGGCGGGCTCGCCATCGTCGCGGCGTTCGAGACTGCAATCCCAATCGCTGACGGTCGCGTCGACCGGCCGCACCTCGACGCCATGCTTGCGCGCATCCTGAATCAGTTGCGCCGGCGCATAAAAACCCATCGGCTGGCTGTTCAACAATGCGCACGTGAACGCCGCCGGCTCATGGCATTTGAGCCAGGCCGACGCATAAGCGAGCAGAGCGAAGCTCGCGGCGTGCGATTCCGGAAAGCCGTATTCGCCGAAGCCTTCGATCTGCTTGAACAAGCGCTCCGCGTAATCTTCGCTATACCCGTTTTTCAGCATCCCCGAAACCAGCCGCTCACGGAATTGCTGGATGCGATCGGAACGCCGCCAGGCCGCCATCGAACGCCGCAATTGATCGGCTTCGCCCGCGCTGAAACCACCGGCAACCATAGCCAACTGCATCACCTGTTCCTGGAAAATCGGCACGCCCAGGGTGCGCTCGAGCACCGCCTTGATCTGCGGGCTCGGATAATCGACTTCTTCCGGGTGTTCGCGCCGGCGCAGATACGGATGCACCATGCCGCCGACGATAGGGCCCGGGCGCACGATCGAAATCTGCACGACCAGGTCGTAAAAATTTTTTGGCTTCAGGCGCGGCAGCATCGACATCTGGGCCCGCGATTCGATCTGGAACACACCGATCGTGTCGGCCTTTTGCACCATCCGGTAAACCTGCTTATCGCCTTCGGGCAGATCGTACAGGCTCAGTTTTTTGCCGCGATAGTCCGAAACAAGATCGAGCGCGCGGCGGATCGCCGACAGCATGCCGAGTGCGAGGCAATCGACCTTCATCAGTTTCAGCGATTCGAGATCGTTTTTTTCCCACTGGATCACGGTGCGCTGTTCCATCGCGGCGTTTTCGATTCCAACGAGCCGCGACAGGCGATCTCGCGAAATCACGAAGCCGCCGGTGTGCTGCGACAGGTGGCGCGGAAAGCCGAGCACCTGTTTCGTGATCGCAAGCACGCGCATGACGACCGGGTTTTCCGGATCGAAACCGGTTTCGCGCAGGCGCTGCGCCAAAGCATCGCGGTTGTCCCACCAGGCGAGCGATCCGGCGAGACGATCGACTTGCGCCAGATCCATGCCCAACGCCTTGCCGACATCGCGCAGTGCGCTTTTCGGTCGGTACGTGATGACGGTCGCGGTCAGTGCGGCGCGCTCGCGGCCATATTTGCCATAAATGTATTGCATGAC
>JACDAM010000048.1 GCA_013695435.1 Burkholderiales bacterium
CGGCTCATCACATCCTGGGGCTGTAGCCGGTCCCAAGGGTATGGCTGTTCGCCATTTAAAGTGGTACGTGAGCTGGGTTTAAAACGTCGTGAGACAGTTTGGTCCCTATCTGCCGTGGGCGTTGGAAATTTGAAGGGGGCTGCTCCTAGTACGAGAGGACCGGAGTGGACGTTCCTCTGGTGTACCGGTTATCACGCCAGTGGTATTGCCGGGTAGCTAAGAACGGAAGAGATAAGCGCTGAAAGCATCTAAGCGCGAAACTTGCCTCAAGATGAGACTTCCCGGGGGTTTAACCCCCCTAAAGGTTCGTCGAAGACTACGACGTTGATAGGTCGGGTGTGGAAGCGCAGTAATGCGTTAAGCTAACCGATACTAATTGACCGTGCGGCTTGATCCTATAATTTTGAGCGTTGCCGGCGTTGACCAAGCCGGCGCTAAAAAGCTCTCGTGTTTGCGATATCGATTAAAACCCGAACTTACTTCTTCCAGAATTCCTGACGACCATAGCGAGTTGGAACCACTCCTTCCCATCCCGAACAGGACCGTGAAACGACTCTGCGCCGATGATAGTATGGATTACCCATGCGAAAGTAGGTCATCGTCAGGGCCCTATTGCCGTATATGGTCCGGCTAGCGATAGCCGGACCATTACGCCGCCATGTAACAAATCTTCGATAAAATAAAATTTACCGGTCGAAGAGCAGTGATCTCAAAGGAAGGTCGCGACAACAAGCAATCCAGGTACCAATAAAAAAGCATCACCGGCAATACCGCTTTACTTCCCGCCGCCATCCGCCTCGTTGCTCGCGACTTATCGCGGGCACTCGTCTGTAATTCGCATTTGACTCCGCAACAAACGATTTATCAGCAGCGTTAGCACCACAGTTGCCGGTTTCCAACTGGTATTTCGTCAAGAGCACACTCATTTCAGCCATGCTCCGATGGAGAAGGGAGGCATCCACTTCTGCGCAACGTTATCTCAAATGTAATGCCCACGACGGATCGTGGCTTAGTCCCCATGGTCCACAGAAAGAGTTATCAATGGAGAGTTAAATCATGAAATCGATCTCAATGTTAGGCACCGCAGTTATCTTCGGCGCTTCGCTGTTTGGCGCGTCGGCCACCGTTTCCGCCCAAGAGGCGACGGCATCTGCCACGTTAAAGACGATCAACGGATCCGGCATCCGCGGCGCAATTTTTTTTGACGATAGCGGAGACGGGTTGTCGTTTTCCGGGGTAGCGAGGGGAATGGACCCAAGTAAGACTTACGTCTCGCTCGTCTATGACGAAGGCTCCAAACCGGGGGGTACCAATGCCTGCCTGCCGTCCGACGTTTCGCTCACTTTTGAGCAAATGGTGCTGGGCTTTTGGACAGTTGACCAGAACGGCGTTGGCGTAATGCCGGAGGGCACAAAAACGGGCGCGGCTTACGCGAGTCTTGACCAGATCGGCACGACTTCGATCCGTCTCGATACTGGACAACGTCCAAACGAGACACCTCCTCAGCGATTTGTTTTACAGGCATGCGGAAAGGTGAAGTAAGCCAGGATGCGGTCGCGAATAAAACAAAGTGAACAGGAAAGTTGATCGTCGGGAGCCGCCAGTCCCTCATGCCTGAAACGATTAACGACTAGCAAGGAAACCGATCTCCCTTGCCACTAGAACGACGCGTAATCTGACTTCGAAAAAAAACATCAGAGCGGAAGGGGGACTTGCCCAGTGATTCCCAATCTCCGTCTCGTCATCACTGTTCGGCCACAACTCCGCGGCATATCCGCATTACGAGCTGTTTCACCAGACGTGCTGCGCAGACGTTGCCGCGATGCACAGCTATTTCATCGGTGTCGGACAAGATTCCTCGAATCGACCTCAGCCGCGCCGCATCGCCAGCTGGAGCTGCACGGCCAGTTGCCGTCGCGATCTACTGCAGGAGTTCGAGCTAACGACAGCAGAGTAGAATAGATCGCAGACATTCGAAGTCAGGAGGGCCATGTTCGGCCGACTGATGCCGCAGGAACGCTACTTATGATTTCGCTCGGACGGCTGACTGTCGCAGTATTTGCGCTCGCATTTTTGCCACCCGCCGTTTTTGCCAGGGACGATCCTCCGCGGGCCGATTTAATCCAGTTTTCGAAAGGCCTGTTGTGGAAAGTCGAGAAGAAAGGGGTGGTGCCAAGCTACCTGTTTGGCACGATTCACGTCGACGATGATCGCGTGCTGGCGCTGCCGCCGGCAGTGAAAAAGGCATTCGACCGGTCGCGAGTATTCGCCGCTGAGCTCGTCAACGATGAGGCAGCGACGCGCAAGTTTTTCGCTGCAATGGTGACGCGCGAACCGCATTTGCCGGCCTTGCTCGGCGGCGGGCTTTATTCTGACGTCGACAAGTTGCTCGCTCAGTACAACATCCCGAGCGAGGCGCGGCCGCGTTTCAAGCCCTGGGCGGCGATGCTGACGCTTTTGCAGCCGCGCGGCGCCACCGGAATGATTCTGGATCGCAAACTCCTGTTCGACGCGGACGAGGCGCGTAAGAAAATCGTGGGCCTGGAAAGCATAGAAGAACAAATCGCCGTGTTCGACCAGATGCCGCAGCAAACCCAGATCATATTGTTGCGCGAAGTCGTCGCAAACCACGAGACGATACAAGGCTCCGTGCTGTCGGCGGTCGAGGCCTATCTCGAGCGTGATTTATCGAAGCTGTGGAAACTGAATGCCGAGGCAATGTCCGACGATGCCGGAAGCCAATCGCATAACGAAGTTTTTCTGAACCGCCTGTTGTACCAGCGCAACGAGCGTATGGTGGAGCGCCTGCTACCGCTGTTCGATCGGGGTGGCGCTTTTGCGGCATTCGGCGCGCTTCACCTGTACGGCAAGCGCGGTGTGCTAAGCCTGATCGAACAGCGCGGCTACAAGGTGCAGCGCGTGTACTGAAGCATGCGCTGGCTCGATCGGGTTTGAATAGATGCGGCATACCTAGGGCCGGGTCGTTCGCGATAAGCGCCGAGCAAGCTCCAAAGCCTCAGCTCGCGCCGACATGTTTTCCGCTGCCTTTTCCACAGCTTCAGGCGGCGTCATCTGCTCCAGCAACGCATTCGCCAGGCTCGACTCGCGCTTGTAAAACCCTTCGGTATGAAAAGTCTCGGGCAGCAGAAAAAGCTCGTAATCGAGATGGTGGCAAAGCTCGTGAATCAGCGTACGCAAAAAGGTTTTGAACGCGACCACCTGCTTGCGCTGCGCGGTGCGCATCCAGACCGAAATATGCGCAAGCTTGTTCTCCTCCAGCGGCTCGTAGTAGCCGTGCAGCTCGCCATAATCGTTACTCGGACGAGCCGCCAGCACGCTGACCCGGATTGGCGGTACCGCATAGCCGCGCGCGAGCTGATCGATCAGCTCCTGACAGGCGCTTTGCGTTTCCATGCGTCTGTCGTGTTTCAGCGCGAGGGCAAGACGAGCGAGCACCTCGGCAGGCGAGACATTCGGCGGCAGCGGAAGTGAACGGAGCGTGTCGCTCTTGCGGTAAGTCCGCCGGCGGGAGGCGGAAAGGCGATTGTAGTACGCGAAGACCATGGCAGCGAATAAGGGCTATGGTTAATTTCCGGTGCGCGCCGCGACTCTCCGACGATCACATCCGAAACTTTGATGATCGCAAAATGGCATCGCCCGGCTTGAGCTTCGAATCGTCGGGCATCCGTCGATCTGAATTTTCAGCGACACAAAGGCGCAAGCGTTCCTGGCGCGCTTCAAAAAACTCTTATCGGCGCGGCGGCGGTCGAGAGTGCGGCGGACGGCCGAACTGCGCTAATCCGCAAGCGGTACACAAGTATCGTCGTTGCCCGCCGCGAACCCGGAAGACAAGCCGCCAGCCGGGTGAACGCTGCCGGCTGTTTGCTGTTCGCAGGCCGGTAGAAAGCCGCGCTTCAGACCGACGAGAAGTGCGGGTTGGCGGAAGCATGCCCGAACTTGCCTCACACCTTATATAGCTGCTGCGCAACAGATCGGCGGCATGGGCGATGGCGCGCAGTTTTTGTTCGGCGATCGATACCGAAGCGACCGGGTTATCAGCAAAGGTGGCAAGGCCGCAGTCGGGGTCAGCAGGACTCGCTCCGCGCCAAAAAGGGCAATCGCCTTGCTCGCCCCTGGCGACGATTTCTGCAAAGTTTTCGATGCGCGAGTGCTTCTGGTTGACCGCGCCGACGCCGACGCGCAGATGATCGGGCAGCGCGCTCAGCACTTCGATTTCGCCGGCGCGCGGGGTGCAGAGTTCGAGCATCAGCACGCCGACATCGGGCGCGCCCAGCGTAGCTGGCAGCGACCGGTAGTCGCCCCCCCCGACACGTAGTTTCATCGGGCGTCCAGTTGCCGCGGCACATGTGCAGCGCGAGCCGCTCCTGCGGCAGACCGGCGACGACGGCATCGATCACCACGCCGGCAATTCCTCGTCGACCGAAATATCGATCGAGGCGATTTCGAGCAAGCCGCCGCACGGCAACGGATCGATATGGCGGCGGACCAAGAGCAGCAGGCCGTTGCCGCAATCGGGGTCGCCGCCGTCGAAGCGGGTGTCGGGCTTGAGCGTATGCTGTGCTGCAGACGGCTGCATGGTGTCATTTCTCCGGGCGGCGAAATCGCAGGTGCCGGTTTCACCTGTCGCAAGTGTGGACGAGTTGTACAACTCTGTCATGGCCCTGCGCGTCAGTCATTACATGATTGCGGGTTAAGAGCTTGCCGTAGGCTCTAAGACGCGGCCAGGGCGACGCGGCCGCCGACCGCGTCGCGCGGATCGAAATCCGGGCCATTCACGATGCGGTCGAAATACGACGTGAAGGCCGGCGAATCCGGCGGCCAGTTGGCGAGGAATTTTGTTATCCACGCCGGTTGGTCGAAACGCACGGGCAACGCGTCGAAGCGCACGCCGCCCAGGTCGATGCCGTACAGGCTATCGGCCGGCGCCTTGCGATCAACAGAGATGCGCGTGATCAGGCCAAAGCTGGTGTTGGCGAAATTCGAAAGCCCCGCAGCGCCGTTGTTCATGATGAGGCGCTCTCTGCCATCCACTTCGAAGTCGCGTGCGTGGGCGAGACAGGTGTGGGTGGAGGCAAAGGCGCGCACATCGGCTTCGCGAAAATAGCGGACTATGGTGTCCATCGGCGTGAGTTCGGCGATGGCCTCGTCGCCCGAGCAGCATTTACCGATCGGCGACAGCCGTTCGGCGGCGAAGGCCCAGCCCGATAGTGCTTCCGCGTCGCCGTGAACGATGCCGATGCGTGTTTCGCCGACCTGGATGGTACGCAGCATCGGCAACGCGCCGAGCGCATCGCGCAGCGCGGGAAACTCGCCGGCGACGGCCTGCAGCCGGCCCATAATGGCGTTGGAACGCGCGACGTAACCGGCGTTAATGTAATTGGGGTAATTGCAGCCGCAACCAGCGTCGGTCGGGGCGGCGATCCCGGATTCGACATTGCCGCGAATGGCGACATGCCGCAGCACCGTCTCGTTGATCTCGCGAAAGCTCGCGGCATCGACGTTGAACCAGTTGTGGTCACCGTTGAATACCAGCGCAATTTCGACGCCGCGCCGCGTCTCCGCGGCCTGCATGCGCAGAATCTCGTGAAGCGCCTCGAGGTTGCCATACAGCCCGCCGATGATGTACACGTGCTCGGCAATAGGTGACGGCGCAGCGCGAAAATCGGTCGGCCGGTAGCGGTACGCTTCGGGGCAGCTCTGGCCGGGCTTGTCGCCGGATCGATCGGCGAGGTTTGGGGCGGCCTCGTTCATGAGGCGAAGCGATAGTTTGGCGACGTAACGAGAATCTCCCGCGGCCAGCGCTGCGGCAAGGCCTGCGCCGTCTCGTCGCTCACGCTGTGCGGCTCGTGGCGCATCGCTGCCGGTAATTTGCTCACCGTGCTTGGTGCGCGGCGCGCGCATCGAGGAGTCGCGCGTCGACTTGCTCGGGAGTCGGTTCGCGAGTAGGACAGCCGATAAAATTCGATGATGCGCGCGCGCAGATCGTAGTCGAAAAGCGTCGGATAAAGTTCCTTGGCGAGCCATTGCAGCCCGATCAGGCGATTGGGGCCGGGTGGAAAATCGAACCAGCCGAACGGCACATGCGGCGACAGATGAATCCGCTTGTTGCGCACCGCATCGACGCCAGCCCAACGCGGATCGGTGAACAGCGCGCCGCGAAAATGGGGATCGACCGTGACGATGATCTGCGGGTTCCAGGTAAGCACCTGTTCGAGCGAAACGGTTGCAAGGCCGCCGCGCGCGCCGGATTCGGCGGCGACATTGCGCGCGCCAAGGAATTCGAGCGCTTCGACATTGATCGAGCCCTTGAGCCCGGTCTGCAAACCGTCGGGGCCGCGGCCGTAATAGACACGCGGGCGCTGCTCTTGTGGAACGGTCGCAACCTTCTCCCGAATTTCGTTCAGCGCGTTGTCGACGTAGTTCGCCAGCGTTTCTGCGCGGCTTTCCTCGCCGAGCAGTTTTCCCAGCGAGCGAAAGGTTCGCGCGGTTTCGGTGAGCGTGCCGTCGAGCAGAAGATACGGAATGCCGGTCTGTTGCTGCACGCGATCGGCAAGCGAGGCATACGTCGCGTTGACAGCGCCGATGTCGATGATCACGTCGGGCTTTTGCTTGAGCACGACTTCGACGTTCGCCGTGTTGCCGCGGCCGGTAAGCCGTCCGAGTTCGGGAAGATTCGCATAGCGCGCCGGCAGGAAACGCGCTCGTCGTCCTTGAGCGCGCGCGTCCAGCCGATCAGCTTGTCCGGCGTAAGCGCATAGACGAACACAGACGCGGGCGGGCCGGCGGCATACACGCGCTCGATTGTCGCCGGCACCTCGACCACGCGGCCGGCGGAATCGGTGAAAGCGCGGGTTTCCGCGCCTATGCAGGGAGCGGCCGCCAACAGCGATGCCGCGAGAGCAAGGAAGCGCAGTATTGCCGCCATCGAGGTTGACTCGTTGAATATTCGCCGGAGTGACGGCGCCTTAGCTGCTGCGCTTTGGCCGACCGATGTTATGCCAACTTCATTTTCCGATCATCACGTCCGAAGCCTTGATGATCGCCGACACCGTATCGCCGACCTTCAAGCCCAGGTCCTTCGCCGCTTCCGAAGTGATCGAAGACGTGATGGCGGCACCGCCCGCAACCTCGATTTTCACCCGTGTCGAGACCGGGCCGGGGGTGAGCTCGGTAATTTTGCCGTTCAGTTGATTGCGCGCGCTCAATTTCATTTCACTTTCTCCTGTGGGGTTGATGCGTACCAGGGCAGGGCGTCCTTGATGCTGACAAGCTCGCCGCATTTGGCCGCCTCGTAACCCGGAAGACCGGCGACCGCTGCCGCGAACTCACCGCTTTTCAATGCGGCCAACAGGCTTTTGAATGCAGGCGAATGGGTCGATTCCTTGCGGACGGCCAGAAAATAGCGTTCGTTGACCAGCGGAATGAAGTCGAGATTATACCTGCTCGCAGCGGCCTTGATCCCGATCCCGGCGTTGGCGCCGCCGCTCGCGATGGTCGCGGCGACTGCGAGATGAGTGAACTCTTCATTGTCGTAGCCGTTGATGCGCGCTTTGTCGATTTCGCCGTCCCACAACAGTTGATCGAGCAAAAGGCGAGTGCCAGAACCTCCCTGCCGGTTAACGAAGCGCACGCGCGAGCGCGTCAAATCCTTGACGCCGCGAATTTTCAGCGGATTGCCGCGAGCGACAATCAACCCTTGCTGACGTCCAACAAAATGGACCAGAAGCTGCGTGCGAGGGCGCAGCCAGCGCCGATAGGCGAGGTGGGCCAGGGTCGCCTTCGATTCCTGTTCGGACACGTGAAATCCGGCGAGATCGCAATGGCCGCGAACCAGTGACGCCAGGCTTTCCTGACTTCCCATGAAGCTCACGTCCAGCCGCGGGCTCCCGTCATCGCGATTGACCAGATCGCGCAGTTGGCTGAGCGCAAGATCATGGCTCGCGTGCACGCGTAGGGTTTCGGCCCCGCTATTCAAAACTGTCTGGAACTCGCGCTCGAGCTCGGCCGCGAGACTTTCCAATTGCGGCGCCAGCCGTGCGTTTACGCGCTGTTCAGCCCAAAGCAGTTTTTCACCAAACGGAGTCAGGCGGGTGCCGCGTCCGCGCTCCATCGTGACCAGCGGTTCGTTCAGCATCGCTTGCCATTTGATCAGCATTCCCCACACGTGACGGTAGGAAAGACCGATTTCGCGCGCGCCGTGCTGCACCGAGCCAGTGTTATGGATCGCGCGCAGCGCGTTGAACAGCAGCTCGTCCTGCTGCTTTCTGCGCGTCTGCCCCGGCAACCACGAGTAATTGAATTCGACCGTTGCCATTTATGCGAATCCATTCATATTTTAACTCTCCTGGGAATCTTGTAATTTCGCCAGCATCCCCCTGACAATTGCGCCAGCATTCCGCCTGAATATGCAATCAGTCTACATGAAGTAGGCGCCGGCGGTTGGGCCGCTGGCTCCAAAAATCGACCGAGTCGAAACGCCGGTCGCCCGACTTCACCCGGGGAGCCACCTTGACTTATTACCAATGCAATCAATTGCATATTTTCGAATTCCCACTTTAGGCATAGCATCCACAGCAGTCGTGTCGCCCTCGTGTCGCCCTCGCACGCGTCGGATCACCTGCTTCCTCTTCGCGAAAATTCCGTTGGTTTGCAAATAGGAAAGGAACTGCCTATTTACGGACGCAGGTGTCGCAGGGCGGACCGCCGTGTCACCAAATAGCGCGTTTACAACCCATGACGACTGCGGCGCGGTTCTGTTACAAAGCGCGAGAGTCAAGCTGTCGCTGACGTGAGCTGTTTCGAAACAACGCGGATGAAAGCGATCGCGGAAAGCCCAAGGTAAGTGGTATGCAACTCTTGGTCGTTTAGCCTTATCGCTGTATTCGCGCAGCGATTGATTTTTTAATTCCATCGGAGACACAGAAATATGATTTATCTCAATCCCGGTCATGCCGGAAGCAAAGTCAAATTCAAACCGCAATACGACAACTTTATCGGCGGCAAGTGGGTCGCGCCGGTCAAGGGCCAGTGCTTCGATAATGCATCGCCGGTCAATGGTAAGGTGTTTTGCAAGGGCGCGCGTTCCGGCGCCGAAGACATCGAACTTGCGCTCGATGCCGCGCGCGCCGCGAAAGACAAGTGGGGCCGCACCTCCGCGGCGGAGCGTGCGCTTATCCTGAACAGGGTCGCCGACCGCATCGAACAGAATCTCGAAATGCTCGCGATCGCCGAAACCTGGGATAACGGCAAGCCGGTGCGCGAAACACTGGCCGCCGATCTTCCGCTATCGGTCGATCATTTCCGCTATTTCGCCGGGTGCATACGCGCACAGGAAGGCTCGCTTGGCGAGATCGACGACGACACCGTCGCGTATCAATTCCATGAACCGCTGGGCGTCGTCGGTCAGATCATTCCGTGGAACTTCCCGATCCTGATGGCGGTGTGGAAACTCGCGCCAGCGCTCGCCGCCGGCAACTGCGTGGTGCTCAAACCCGCGGAACAAACTCCGGTCGGCATTCTGCTGGTCGCCGAACTGATCCAGGATTTGCTGCCGCCGGGTGTACTCAACATCGTCAACGGTTTCGGCGTCGAAGCCGGCAAGCCGCTCGCATCCAATAAACGCATCGCCAAAATAGCTTTTACCGGCGAAACCACGACCGGGCGCCTGATCATGCAGTACCCGGCGCAAAACATCATCCCGGTGACGCTCGAATTGGGCGGCAAATCGCCGAATATTTTCTTCGAAGACATCATGCAGAAAGACGATGAATTCCTCGACAAGGCGGTCGAAGGTTTTACCATGATCGCGCTGAATCAGGGCGAGGTGTGCACCGCCCCATCGCGCGCGCTGATCCAGGAATCGATTTACGACAAGTTCATGGAAAAGTGCGTGGCGCGGGTCGAAAAAATCAAGCCGGGCAATCCGCTCGACACCGACACCATGATTGGCGCGCAGGCCTCGAAGGAGCAAATGGAAAAGATCATGTCGTATTTCGATATCGCCAGCAGGAAGGCGCGCAATGCCTGACCGGCGGTGAGAAGGCGGTAGTCGGCAGCGACATCAACAGCGGCTATTACGTCAAGCCGACGATTCTGAAAGGCACCAATCGCATGCGCGTGTTCTAGGAAGAAATTTTCGGCCCGGCCGTATCCTCGACGACCTTCAAGGACGAGGCCGATGCGCTCACCATCGCCAATGACACCTTGTATGGACTCGGCGCCGGCGTGTGGACGCGCAGCATCCATACCGCATACCGCTTCGGCCGCGCGATACAGGCGGGCCGCGTGTGGACTAATTGTTATCACCTGTATCCGGCGCATGCGGCGTTCGGCGGCTACAAGCAGTCGGGCATCGGCCGCGAGAATCACAAGATGATGCTCGATCACTATCAGCAAACCAAGAATCTGCTGATCAGCTACAGCAAGAAGGCGATGGGATTTTTCTAGGCGATCGGACAGCGACCTTGCATTAAGCTCGCCGTACGTAGCGGAAAATCAAATCAGGGCCAGATGCAGACGAATCAAAAAACAGCACCGGTCGCGCGCGTAACCGCGACTGACGCCGCGCTGCGTCTGATCGAAAAGCTCGAAGCGTCGCATGGTGCGTTGATGTTTCACCAATCGGGCGGCTGCTGCGACGGCAGCTCACCGATGTGTTATCCGCGTGACGATTTCATGGTCGGCGATTCCGATGTCAAGCTCGGTGAAATCGGCGGCGTGCCGTTCTACATGAGCGAATCGCAATTCGAGTACTGGGAGCACACACAGCTCATCATCGACGTCGTTGAGGGACGCGGCGGCATGTTCTCGCTGGAGAATGGTGAAGGCGTGCGATTCCTCACTCGCTCGAGGCTTTACAACGATGACGAGTGGGTTGCGCTGACCGCTGCGAAACCGCGGAAGCGCTGAAGCTTTTTAATTTCGCAGGCCATCCCAAGAATCGCAAAGCAGCGTTGATCGGGCACCCGATCTGGCGTTTTGCCGGCAAGGTTGAAGGTCTCGCTGATCGGGCGCGCAAAGCGATTGATTTTGAAGTCGACCCAGCGATGCCGCGTCTATTTCTCGTTTTATTCTGCGCTACCCGAATCTCGTGCCCGGAACCACACGCAGGCTTTATGCACTGCGGCTCATATTGGTGACGTGGCTATCCTTGCGTAACATCGCCCACATCAACGGCAAATAGCATTCATGCCCGCTTATCGAGCCTTGTAACGGAGGAGAAATGAAGAAAAAGTTGTTGACTCTCGTACTGTCGCAGGTGTTTGCCCCTTGCGCTTCGCGCAAGGCAGTAATGTGGTGATCTACGGTACCTTCAACGCCGACTTCGAAAACGTCGAGCGCGACGGGGCGACCGCGGCAGGCAGCGCCGGCAACAACCTCGTAGGAGCGCCGACCGCCGCCAATGCGTTGAATCAAGGGTCGCGCAATCGCGTCAGCTCGAACTCTTCGAACATCGGCTTCCGCGGGACGGAAGATCTCGGCGGCGGCTTGAAAGCGATTTTCCAGCTCGAATCGAGCACCAACATCGATGCCGGCGGCGGCAATTTCGGCGGTCGTAATTCCAATGTTGGTTTGACGGGACCATGGGGTACGGTGTTTTACGGCCTGTGGGATACGCCATACAAATTCATAAGCCTGCGCCAGATGGCTTTTACGGCACCAGCATAGCGGCGGGCAACACCATACTCGGCAGCCCCGGTTTTGGAGTGGGAAACACCACGCAGAGCGGACGGGTCGGGGTGACTGGCGTGCAGGCGGTCGCGGGCGGCGTGCCGATTCCAGGCGTTTTCACGACCCCTGCCGTGTCCGGCGCACCCGATGCGACGTTCGACCGCCGCCAGGGCAACAGCGTGCAGTACTGGACGCCGTCGCTGAAAGGTTTTTCGGGCCGGATTGCGTATTCCGCCAACGAACAAAAATCCGCCAACGAACTGACGCCCAATATCAATCCGTACATCGGTTCGATCGCCGCAAAGTACGAAATCGGTCCGATCTACGCTGCGCTAGCCTACGAGCGCCACGAGGATTATTTCGGACTGTTCGGCCTCACCGGCAATGCCCTGCAGGGACCGTCGGCGACGAACGCAAGTTCGCGCGACACCGGCTACAAGGCCGGCGTCGGCTACACGTTCCTGAAAACCACGACGGTCAATGTCGTAGCGGAACGTCTCGAATACGAGACCAGCCAGACTCTGCCCGGGGCAGTCAACGAATACAACCGCGAAGCGATCTATGTATCGGTGCTGCACAAGATTGGCCCGGGAACCATACGGGCGTCTTTCGGTAAAGGTTTCAGCGGCGATTGCAAGGCCAGCGGCGCCGCGTGCAGCACGGCCGGGCTTGCCGCCAAAGCGGCGGCGATCGGCTACAGCCACAGCTTCTCGAAGCGCACCGATGTTTACGCGCTGTATATCTACATCGATAACGATGCGCTTGCTTCCTACAACTTCGGCTTCAATCCCCTGAATCCCGCCGGAGTCGGTTCCGATCCGAGCGGCCTCGGCATCGGCATTCGCCATACTTTTTGATCGTTCCGCTTCGATGTCTTGCTGCACTCGCTGCGAGTTGCTGGAACCGCATCCTTTCGACAATCAACGCAACGGAGTTAGTCCATGAGAAATCGAGTGATCACCTCGTGTTACGTTTTAGTCGTCGCGCTGCTGCTCGATCCGGGCAGTCTATTCGCGGCTGAGGACATACGGCTGGCAACCACGACCAGCACCGAGAACTCCGGTCTCCTGAAATACCTGCTGCCGAAATTCGAAGAGAGCTACGGCGGCAAAGTGCGAGTGGTCGCGGTTGGCACCGGCGCTTCGCTCAAGCTCGGCGAGAATTGCGACGCCGATGTTGTGCTCGTGCACGCGCGCGCCGCCGAGGATAAGTTCATGGAAGCCGGCTTTGGTTCCGTGCGCAAGGATGTCATGTACAACGACTTCATCATCGTCGGGCCGAAGAGCGATCCGGCCAAAGTGCGCGGTATGACGGATGTCATCGCGGCGATGAAAACAATCGCAGCGAGCGGCGCCAGGTTCGTGTCGCGCGGCGATGAATCCGGCACGCACACGATGGAAAAAAACTACTGGAAAGCCGCCGGATCGAAACCTGAAGGCGCAGCCTATGTTTCGGCCGGGCAGGGCATGGGGCAGGTGCTGACGATGGCCGGCGAATTGCAGGGATATACACTGACCGACCGCGCGACTTTCAGCGCTTATGCCGCCAAAACCGGACTCGAAACCCTGGTCGAGGGCGATCCGAAAATGTTCAATCCTTACGGCATCATCGCAGTCAACCCCGAGAAGTGCCCAACGGTAAACAAGGGAGGCGCCATGGCGTTGGTCGACTGGATCGCCTCTGCCAAAGCGCAAAAAGCGATCGCCGATTTCAGGGTCGACGGCAAACAGGTCTTTTTTCCGAGCGCAAAAAAATAATGCCGGCCTGATCCTCGTCGACTTAAGCAGTTGACGGCACACTTCGTTAATTCACTCCGCAGAACCGCGAGCTTGCGGCAAACAACTTGAAGTGCGTTGTCGTAAAATCGCGGCTCGTAATGACCGATTTTTCTACGATTACGCATGCGTCAAAGCCGTTTTTGTAGCATATCGGCGGCAGAGGTGGCGCGATGGATTTGATTGCGCCCACGCGCGCCGCGTTTCGCCTGCTGTTCAGCGGCGATGCCGAGCTCTGGCACATCATCTGGACGTCGCTTTATTGCTCGCTGATCGCGATCGCTCTGATCACGCCGCCAGCAGTGGCGCTCGGTTTTGTCATCGCCAGGGCGGCTTTTCCAGGGCGCCGCGCCATCGTCGTGCTGGTGCAGGCGCTGCTGTCGTTTCCGACGGTGGTGGTCGGGCTGACGATTTACATGCTGCTGTCGCGCCACGGGCCGCTCGGTTTTTTGCAGCTCTTGTTCACTCCGGAAGCAATCATCATTGCCTACATGGTCATCGCGTTTCCGGTGATGGTCGTATTCACGCTGGCGGCGGTGCAGGCCGCCGATCCGCGCGTTTTCGAAACCGCGCGCGGCCTCGGCGCCGGAAGACTGCGGGCAAGCTGGACGACGCTGGTCGAAGTCCGGTTCGGCATCATGGCGGCCGTATTCAACGGTTTCGGCCGCGTCATTTCCGAAGTCGGGGCGGCGATTATCGTTGGCGGCAACATTGCCGGGCTCACGCGCAACATGCCGACCGCGATCGCGCTCGAAACCAGCAAAGGCGAATTCGCGCAGGGCATAGCGCTCGGCTTTGTGCTGATCACGCTTGCGCTTGCGATCAACGCCGCGTTATCCGTGCTGCAAGGCGAAGGTGGCCTGAAATGAGCGGTGTGGCGGTCGCGCTCAATGGGGTGCGCAAGAGCTTTGGCAAGCGCGTCGTTCTCGACGATATCGACCTGCCGCTGGCGGCCGGCGGCAGCTTTGTCGTGACCGGCGACAACGGCTCGGGCAAGACCACGCTGCTGCGCATTCTGGCCGGCCTGGAACCTGCGCAATCCGGCAGCCTGCAAGTAGACGGCGTCAGCTTAGCGCTGGCCGATTATCCTGATAGCATGCGACGCCGCATCGTCTATGTGCATCAGCACCCGTATTTGTTTCACACCAGCATCGCAGACAATATCGCGTATGGACTGAATGCGCGCGGCGATGCGCGCGCGCATCGTGAGCATCAGGTGCGCGAGGCGATCGGCTGGGCTGGCGTGGGCCATCTGCTGCAGGTGCGGCCCGACAAGCTGTCCGGCGGCGAAAAACAGCGGGTCGCGCTGGCCAGGGCAAAAGTATTGAATCCGACGGTGCTTTTGCTCGACGAGCCGACCGCCAATCTCGATGCCGAAGGCCGGCATCAGGTCGTCACCCTGATCGAAAAGCTGCACGATGCCGAAGCTACCGTCGTCATCGCCTGTCACGATAAGGAACTGATCGGGTTGCCGGGCATGCACCGGCTGCAACTTGATCGCGGCAAGCTGCGCTAAAGCGACCAGTACGCGTTGCGGCGGCCGTCAAATCGTCCACTCGTTTCCGCGCTTGCACCTGACCTGCAGCCACGTTTCCACCAGCGCCGCCAGGTTATCGACTTGTCGTCAGCCGTTCGCGGACCGGAGGAAATGAGATCTAGTGGAAAGCCGCGAGGGTTCGACAAAATGTCGCAAGCCTGCTCTAATTGGGGGCTCGTTTTTGCTGATTCCTTCTCGGTTTGTCCATGGCCTCCTTGCCAAAAGAAGTCGAATCCGTTTCCCACGGGAGCTGGCTGCAGCACTCTGTTCTGATCGTCGATGACGAGCCCGGCATGCGCAATTTTCTGCGGCGCGCGCTCGAATCGCGCTGCGGCCTGGTCGAAACGGCCGCCAGCGCGGAAGAGGGCGCGCAACTCGTGGAGCGCTACCATTTCGATCTTTTGATTCTCGATATCGCTCTGCCTGGCAAAGGCGGCTTCGAATGGATGAAGGAGTTGCGCGCAAACGGTTTTGCCGGCGATGTGATTCTGATCACGGCATTCGCCGATATCGAAACCGCGATCGACGCGCTGCGCGCCGCGGCTTCCGACTTCATCCTGAAACCGTTCCGGCTCGATCAGATTCTGAATTCGATCAAGCGCTGTTTCGAACGCGTGCTGCTGGCGCGCGAAAACGCGATGCTGCGCCGGGAAGTCGCCGAGTTGTCGGGCATCGGCGGCTTGGTCGGCACATCGGAGGCGGTGCGCAATCTGCGCGCGCTGATCACGCTTATCGCGCCGACGCCGAGCACGGTCTTGCTGCAAGGCGAATCGGGAACCGGTAAGGAAGTAGCGGCCAGGGCCTTACACGGCCTGAGTCCGCGCGCGCAACGCACTTTCGTTCCGGTCAACTGCGGCGCCATTTCACCCGAGCTGATCGAAAGCGAATTGTTTGGCCATATGAAGGGCGCCTTCACCGGCGCCGCCGACAACCACGCCGGACTATTTTTCTACGCGCAGGGCGGCACGCTGTTTCTCGATGAAATCGGCGATTTGCCGCTGCCGATGCAGACAAAGCTGCTGCGTGTGCTGGCTGAACACAAGATCAGGCCGGTCGGATCCGAGCGCGAAATCGCCGTCGATGTGCGTGTGATCGCCGCGACTAATCGCGATCTCGGCCCCGAAATCGCTGCCGGGCGCTTTCGTCAGGATCTGTTTTATCGGCTCGACGTGGTCAACATTACGATACCGCCGCTGCGCGAAAGAACTGATGATATTCCAGTACTTGCGCAGCATTTCTTGCGTCAGCTATCGGCGCATCTGGGCCTTCCGCCGATTCCGCTGCCGCACGACATCGTGCAAAGGATGCAGGGCTACGCCTGGCCGGGCAATGCGCGGGAACTTCGCAATCTGGTCGAACGATCGCTGATACTCGGTTATTTTCCTACAGAAAGCCTGCCAAGCATCGCGCATAACGAGCGCTCGGCCGATCTTGTGGAAAACGAGACCGCGCCCGCCGACGGCCCTCTGATGCTAGGGGAGGTCGAAAAGCAGCACATCCTGCACGTGCTCAGAATGGTTGACGGCAATAAGTCGGAGGCAGCGCGCCGATTAGGTGTCTCGCGCAAAACGCTGGAGAGAAAATGCGCGCTCTGGGGCGAGGCATGATTTAGAGGCTCCCTGCGAAGCCGATTCATGTAGACCCAATACCCTCAACGATGTCCGCTGACGGCCGATACACCACCGCATCACCCTGCCGTCTGACTGGGTGTTGTGTGTCCCCGCAAATAACTTGTTCATTTTTGCACCGTTCATGGTGAGCCCGTCGAACCATGAACGACGGTAGGCTCAGAGGGCGAACGGCGAATCAGGCAACTTATTACGGGACAGGGCACTGCTGAAAAACTTGCATGCATTTTTTACAGCGACGCGCCGGTCCGAGGAGCGTGGGCAAGATTAACGGAACGAGCCCTGAACCGACGGCGAAATAAAGACGATGGGCGCCCGAGTGGCGCCCATCCTGTACCGTTGTTTCCGAAACCGCGCCCCGTGATCCGAACCGCACCGACCAACGGCTTCAGAAGCAACATGAAGTCGAAGGAGCCGTTTGCTGGAGCGATCGTACAACCGCCGCCATCGCCAGTCGCATGCTGCGGCGGGGCGGCAGGGTAGCCACAATCCGGACCGTCGACAGCAAGTGCTATCAGCGCTTAACGCAGGCTGCGTCGCCAGGGAATCAGGGATTACGGCCCCGCCGCCTCAAACACCTCCAGTTCCCCAACCGAGATGAAGTCGGCGCCGCCGCCGGGGCGGCCGAAGATGCGGATACCGTCACCCTGGATAGCGTTGAACTGCAGGGTATAGGTCTCGAAGGTCTCGTTGTCGTCGACGGCTGGATAAGCCGGGGTGATAGTCAGCCCCGAGACGGCGTTCCAGACGCCACCCTGGCGGACTTGCACGGTCAGGGTTTCGAACCAGCCGCCGTCGCCGAAGTGGCGGCCTTCCTGGAACACGACGCGGCCGAAGTTCTGGGTGGCCGAATACTGATAGCCAATCCAGTCCTCGGTCGCGGTGTTGTTACCGTCATAAGTATCGTATTGCCGGCTGGAATCGAAGTTACCGACCGGTGGCTTGTCGCCATCGCGGATCACCTCGCGATTGCGGCTGCCACCGCCAGTCGGTGCTGTGACACGCGCGATGATGGTGCCAAGCTGGGTCAGATCGGCGCCGCCGGCTGGCGGGGCGTTGATCGTGAACGTCTGCGCCGATGCGGTGCCACCGCCCGGAGTTGGCGTGAACACCGTCACTTGCGCGCTGCCTTCGGCGGCGATATCGACAGCCGGAATGCTGGCTGTAAGCTGGGCCGCGCTAACGAAGCTGGTGGTGCGGGCAGCGCCGTTCCAGCGGATCACCGACGACGAGACGAAGTTGCTGCCGGTCACGGTCAGGGTAAAGGCCGAACCCCCTGCAGTGGCGCTGGCCGGGCTGATTGAGCTCAGCGTCGGGACGGGGTTGTTGGCCGGGGCATTGATCGTAAAGGTCTGGGCACTCGAGGTGCCGCCGCCCGGGGTTGGAGTGAACACGGTTACTGACGCATTGCCTTCGGCGGCGATATCGGCAGCCGGGATCGATGCGCTCAGCTGGGTGGCGCTAACGAAGGTCGTGGTACGGACAGCGCCGTTCCAGCGAATCACCGAGGACGAGACGAAGCTCGTGCCGTTGACGGTCAAGGTAAAGGCCGGCCCGCCTGCGCTGGCGGCAGTCGGGTTGATCGTGTTTAAGGTGGGGGCGGGGTTGCTGGCCGGTGGCCCCGCCGCCTCAAACACCTCCAGTTCCCCAACCGAGATGAAGTCGGCGCCGCCGCCGGGGCGGCCGAAGATGCGGATACCGTCACCCTGGATAGCGTTGAACTGCAGGGTATAGGTC
>JACDAM010000049.1 GCA_013695435.1 Burkholderiales bacterium
CGCGACGGCAACGACGATTACATGCAGCCCGGCAACCTGTTCCGCGTGATGCCCAGGGATGCGCAGCAACGCTTGATTCAGAACATCGTCAAAGCAATGTCGACCGTCGATCGCTACATCCAGGAACGCATGGTGCAGCATTTTTATAAGGCCGACCCCGCTTACGGCGGCGGTATTGCCGTGGGTCTGGGCATCGATCTGCAAAAACTCGCTGCGTAATTACCGAGACGTTCCACATGGTGTGGTAAAAACGGTTAGCCATTCGGCTAGCCGTTTTTTTGGTATCGCGAACCGTTTTGAGCATCGCGAAGCGTTTCTTTGCATCGCGGGCTGAATGCCGCCGCGACCTGAATTGGCCCTCAGTCGGCCGAGTCGGCCATCACGGAAAAGCCGGTATGGTCGGTTCGACGCCGCCGGATACGGCTTCCGGATGACGTTTTTCGACCAGATCCCGCGTCACCGCGACTTG
The DNA here is from genome assembly GCA_013695435.1 of Burkholderiales bacterium. Lineage (NCBI taxonomy): Bacteria > Pseudomonadati > Pseudomonadota > Betaproteobacteria > Burkholderiales > Burkholderiales bacterium. The sequence goes on from JACDAM010000049.1 coordinate 470, forward strand.
GTACAGCGGCACGTCGACCATCATCAGCACCTGGCCGCGTTCGATCGCGGCTGCGAACGATTTCAGCCGCGAATTCGGAATCGCGCTGGCAACCATGCTGGACACCCAGGTTCCAAAAAGCGCGCCGACAATCGCGGCCAGCAACAAGGCGCCGAGTTGCAAATGCACGCCTTCCGGCGGAAACAGCAAGACCAGTGCACCGCCGATAACGCCGGAAATCGCACCGATCGCCAGACCCATCTCCGCGCCGTGAATGACGTCGGTTTTTTGCAATACATTGGCTTCCGGCAGATCGCCCAACGCAATATCGGGCTTGGCGAGAAAGTGCACGCGCCGTTCCTCGATGCGCGCGAGCAGTAAATCGTTCAGCATCTGGTTCGCGCTTTCCGTATTCGGCAACAGAAAATAAAGTCGTCGTCTCATGATGCCCTCCTTTCGAGGGCCCGAAATGACTAGGGTTAGGTCGGCCCTCGAGTCCGGTTTAGTCCAATGACGCGGGCAAGTCAAGATGTCCGGAAGGAAAAAGCCGAACTCCGCGGGCATGGCTGCCTCGGGCCTCGTGTCATCCGCAAGTAAGTTGCCTAATTCGCCGTTCGCCCCCCGACTAAAGCATTCGAGGGCAGGCTCTGAGCCTGTCGAAAGGCCACCGTCGTTCATGGTTCGACGGGGCTCAGCACGAACGGTGGAAAATAAACAAATTATTCGCGAGACACAACAAAAGCGTCGGCGCCGCAACCAGAGGGCCGGTCAGATTTGAACGATCAACCGCCGCTTTGTTACAATCGGACAGAAGCTGGCCAGACAGTCGCTGTGCGGTTCGCCGCATAGAGGAAAGTCCGGGCTCCAGAGAGCAAGGATGCCGGCTAACGGCCGGACGCCGCGAGGCGATGGAAAGTGCCACAGAAAAGAAGGACTTCAGAGAAGACTAACCCGCGCAAGCAGGTTATGTCGGAACTAAAGTCCTTTAAGAAGGGCGGGCGACCGCTTTTCTTATACCGCCGATGGCTACGCTGACTTTGCAGCCGCGAGGCCGCAAAGTCGCGCTCGCGTAAAGCGGGCAGGGCGAAGATCAGGCAAGGGTGAAAAGGTGACAGGCGGATTTTCGCCTGATGGTGACCGCAAAGCGGGTGCCATGGTAAGAGCTCACCGCGTTGCTGGTAACAGCGACGGCAGGGCAAACCCCATCCGGAGCAAGGCCAAATAGGGAAGCGACAGCGTGGCTCGCGCTGCTTCCGGGTAGGCTGCTAGAGCGCGCCGGTAACGGCGCCCCCAGAGAAATGACTGTCATGGGGATTCGTCCCTAACAGAACCCGGCTTATCGGCCAGCTTCTCCTCCTTTGATTATCCGCAGCAACCCCTGTTGCGCGCTTTTCACACCTCCAACGCCGCGCGCAAGCCTCCGTATCAATGCAGACCGAGGTTCCCACTTCGCTTCGATTCCTCTCCTATCACTTTAAATATTAAGCATTAATCAAAGCCCGAGCGGCGCTCAAAGCAGCTTCAGAAGCATTCCCTAAGTCTTTGTCGTACCAAGCGAAATTTTCGCTGTTCCGCTTGACCACCCCATATGATTTAACTATAGTGGGATCAGGTGGTGCAAAGTGGTAAAAAGTGGGAATACGTCCAGGGGGGACAATGTTTCACGGTCTCGCGCATCTCAATCTCGATAGCAAAGCGAGGCTCGCCATACCTGCGGAGTACCGCGATGCGTTGATCGTGCAATGCGAAGGACGCCTCGTGTTGACCGCCGACCCCAGTCGCTGCGTGCTGGTTTATCCGGAACCCGAGTGGAAACCGGTTCACCAGAAGATCATGGCTTTGTCCGGCCTCCATCCTGTCGTCCGCAGTCTGCAGCGGCTTGTCGGCGGCTATGCAAAAAGCGTTGTTATGGATGCCGCCGGCCGCATTCTAGTGCCGCCGGGGCTGCGCGAATTCGCCAAGCTCGATAAACGCGTCATCATGGTCGGGCAAGGCAACAAGTTCGAATTGTGGGATGCGGAAAGCTGGGCCTCGCAATGCGAACTGGCGCTTGCCCTGAATACCGGGCAAATGCCTGCGGAGCTCGAAGGCTTTTCATTATGAGCGCGCCAAGCGGCGCTGCCGGCAAGCTCGCGCCGGGAACTCATCTCCCCGCCTTGCTGGCCGAGGCGATCGAAGCCTTGCAGGTACATCCGGACGGCATCTACGTCGATTGCACGTTTGGCCGCGGCGGCCACAGCCGGGCAATTCTGCAAAAACTCGGCAGCACGGGGCGCGTCATCGCAATGGATAGTGATGCCGAGGCCATCGCGGCCGCCACCGCCTTCGCCGACGCGCGTCTCACCGTCCTGCACACCGGTTACAGCAACATGACTTCCGCGCTGCAGCGCCGCGGCGTCGAGCACGTCAACGGCATTCTGCTCGACCTCGGCGTATCGTCGCCGCAACTCGACACCGCCGGACGCGGCTTCAGTTTCAGCCTCGACGGCCCGCTTGATATGCGTATGGATCAAAGCCGCGGCGAAACTGCGGCCGAGTGGCTGGCCGTCGCGGACGAATCCGAAATCAGCACCGTACTCAAAACGTTCGGCGAAGAACGCTATGCCAAACGCATCGCTCGCAAAATCGTAGAAGCGCGCGCAGTGCAGCCGATCGCGACAACCGGGGAGTTGGCCGATCTTGTGGCAAAAGCCGTGCCGACGCGCGAACCGCATCATCATCCGGCAACGCGCACCTTCCAGGCGATCCGCATTTATCTGAACCGCGAACTCGAAGAACTGAGCGCCGTGCTGCCGCAGTGCATCGCCATGCTGATGGCATTGGGGCGGCTGGTCGTGATCAGCTTTCACTCACTCGAAGATCGCATCGTCAAACGCTTCATGCGCGACAACGCGCGCGGCGAAGTGATGCCTAGCCGGCTGCCATTGCGCGCTGCCGAGTTGCCGAAACCCAGGCTGCGCGTGATCGGCAAGGCGATACGCGCTTCGGCGGCCGAGCTCGCCATGAATCCGCGCTCGCGCAGCGCCACCCTGCGCGTCGCTGAACGCCTCATCTGACATGGCCAAATTCAATATCTTTCTGCTGATCGTTTGCATCGGCTGCGCGATTGGCGTCGTCACGTCGCAGCACCGCGCACGGACCCTGTATACGGAATTGCAAGAAGAACAGGATCGCTCTCGCCAGTTCGACGTCGAGTGGGGCCAGTTGCAACTCGAGCAAAGCACGTGGGCGACGCACGCGCGCATCGAAAAAATCGCGGTCGAGAAACTGCGGATGCAGGCCCCGCAGCACGCTCCGCAGGCTGGGCGGTTGCAGATGGCGCCGGGGCGAAGCGAAACGCGATGAAGCCTCCTGCCAATCCCGCGATGTCGGCAGTTTCCCTGCGCTTGCCCATCGGCCGCTCACACTTTTTGTTTGCGTTGATCGGTTTCTGGTTCGCGGCGCTTTTGCTGCGCGCGCTTTATCTGCAGGGTTTGCAGAACGATTTCCTGCAGCAGAAAGGCGAATCGCGTTACGCGCGCGTGCTCAGCATCAGCGCCCATCGCGGCGTCATCTCCGATCGCAATAACGAGCTGCTCGCAATCAGCACGCCGCTCGAATCGATCTGGGTGAGCCCGGCTGAAGTGCGTTTGAGCGCTGCTGATCGCAGCCGGCTCGTCAAGCTGCTCGGGCTCGACAGTATCGAAATCAATCGCCGACTCGCCGACACCAGCCGCGAATTTCTGTATCTGAAGCGCCATGTTTCGCCGGAGCGGGCGGCCACAATTGCCGCGCTGAAAATCCCCGGCGTTTTTTCGCAGCGCGAATACAAACGCTTCTATCCGGCTGGCGAAGAACTCGCGCACGTGATCGGTTTCACCGGCATGGACGACAACGGGCAGGAAGGACTGGAACTCGCTTATCAGGACAGCCTGGCCGGCAAGCCCGGCAGCCGGCAGGTGATCAAGGACCGCCGCGGCCACATTATCGAACAGGTCGGAAGCCAGCGTGCGCCGGTCAATGGCGAGGATCTTGCCCTGTCGATCGATCGCAGAATTCAGTACCTCGCGCACCGCGAACTCAAGGCAGCGGTCGCCGCCAATCACGCCAGGGCTGGCGCTGCGATCGTGCTCGATGTCAAGACCGGTGAAGTGCTGGCGATGGCCAACGTGCCGACCTACAACCCGAATAATCGCGGCAAGCTCGACCGCGATCGCACGCGCAATCGCGCGATTACCGATCTGTTCGAGCCGGGTTCGACCTTGAAGCCGTTTACCGTTGCCGCAGTGCTCGAAGCCGGCGCATTCAACGCCGACAGCGTGATCGATGTAGCGCCCGGCTGGTTGCGCATCGGCCGCGCAACGATACGCGATGCGCATCGCCACGACGCGCTGACTGTTGCCCAGGTGATCCAGAAATCGTCGAACGTCGGCTCGGTCAAGCTCGCGCTGTCTTTGCCGCCGCAGGCGCTGTGGGATATTTTTCACGACGTCGGATTCGGCGTTCCGCCGAGTTCCGGCTTTCCCGGCGAAGCGGCCGGCAAGCTGCGCGCGCACAAAAGCTGGAAGCCGATCGAGCACGCGACCATGTCCTACGGCCACGGCATTTCGGTCAGCCTGCTGCAACTGGCGCGCGCCTATACGGTGTTCGCCGCCGATGGCCGGTTGAAGCCGGTTTCATTGATCAAGCTCGATGCGAAGAGCGGCCCGGTCGAGGGCAGGCGGGTGCTGTCGCCGGAAACCGCGAAAGCCGTGCGTGAAATGCTGGAGACCGTCGTGCAGCCCGGCGGCACCGCGCTGAAAGCCCAGATCATGGGCTATCGCGTTGCCGGCAAAACCGGAACCGCGCACAAAGCCGAGAACGGCAGTTACGCCGCCCGCCGCTATATCTCTTCGTTCGTCGGCTTCGCGCCTGCTTCCGACCCGCGGCTGGTGGTCGCCGTGATGATCGATGAGCCTAATGCCGGCCAGCATTTTGGCGGCGCGGTCGCCGCTCCGGTATTCAGTTCCGTCATGAGCGGCGCTTTACGCATGTTATCGGTGGCGCCCGATGCGCCGGCTGGATCGGACGCTCAGGACATCCTGCCGCCGGACGACGAAACGATCGCAATCAAGGAAGAAATCTAGCCGGACCGGCAGTGTCGGGGCGGCAAGCAAGGCGGAAATCAGGTTCCTCGCCTAAGCATCGCAACAATCAGCATCGCAACAATCGGGCAACGACGGCGTGAGACGAGAAGGCGAAGGGTGCGGACAGGCGGCTGGCGCGGCTGATGCGACAGATGTGCTGCGGTCGCGCCCGGCGAAAGGTACAACATGACGCCATTCAACCTTCAGCAGATCGATTCCACGATACGCGAGCTTGGCATTGTTCTGCATAGTCTGGCCACGGATAGTCGGCGTGTGCGGCCCAGCGACACGTTTATCGCCTGCCCCGGTGAGATCAGCGACGGCCGCGAATTTATCGGTCAGGCGATTGCAGCCGGCGCCATCGCGGTGCTGTGGGAAAGCGGCGACGGCTTCCTGTGGGATCCGGCCTGGCGCGTGCCGCAGCTTGGCATTGCCGGACTGCGCCGCCATTGCGGCGAAATCGCCGCGCATGTTTACGGCAATCCGTCGCGGCAGATGCGCACGATAGGCGTGACCGGAACCAACGGTAAAACCTCATGCAGCCACTGGATTGCCCAGGCGCTGACTCGGCTTGGCCGCAAAACCGCGGTGATCGGGACCCTGGGCGCCGGCTTTCCCGGCCAGCTACGGGCTGGCACGCATACGACGCCCGATGCCGTCGCCCTGCAAAAACTGCTGGCCGAATACCAGCGGCAGGGCGCCGAATGCGCTGTCATGGAAGCGTCTTCGCACGGCCTTGCCCAGCATCGGCTCAATGGCGTTGCCTTCGACACCGCGCTGTTCACCAATCTGACCCGCGATCACCTCGATTATCACGGCGATATGCAGAGTTATGCCGCGGCCAAGGCCGAGCTGTTCCGTTGGCCGGGTTTGCGTCATGCCGTCATCAATCTCGACGATTACTACGGCGCGGCCATCGCGGCCGAGGTCAACCGCTCCGGCGTCGAATTGCTCGGCTATGGTTTCAATGATGCCGCGCTTACCGCGCGCAATTTGCAGTTGACCGCCCAAGGATTGCGTTTCGATGTCATCAGCCCGTTTGGTGAAGCGCGCCTGCAGAGCTGCGCGCTTGGCCGCTTCAATGCGGCAAATCTGCTCGGCGCGCTCGGTGTGCTGCTCGCCGGCGGCGTCGATCTGCACGACGCCGTCAGCGCCCTGGCCGAAGTCGAGCCGGTCGCGGGCCGCCTGCAAATGCTGGGTGGCGGCGACAGTCCGCTGGTCGTCGTCGACTTTGCCCATACGCCGGATGCGCTCGGCAAGGCGCTCGCGGCATTGCGCGAACTGCTCGACGGCCAACCCGTTATCTGCAGCGAGCAGTCGCACGCGCGCAAGCTGATTTGCGTATTCGGCTGCGGCGGCGACCGCGATCGCGGCAAACGCCCGATCATGGCCGAAGTCGCAACCAGGCTGGCGGACCAGGTCATCGTCACCAGCGACAACCCGCGCTTCGAGAAGCCGCGCGCCATCATCGACGAAATCATGGCCGGCGCCAGCACCGGCGTGGCCCAGGTGTTCGAAGACCGTGCTGTCGCAATCGCCGAAGCGATCCACACCGCGCATTGCGGCGACATCGTGCTGATTGCCGGCAAGGGCCACGAGGAATATCAGGAAATCAATGGCGTGCGCCTGCCGTTCAGCGACGTCGCCGTCGCCCGCCGCGGACTGGGTGGGCGTGAACAGCACACCTGCCATGGTTCCCTATGATGAGTCTGCGCGAAGCTGCGGAGGCGATCGGCGCACCGCGGGGCGCATCACGGCACGGCGCCGATGTCGTGTTCACACGCGTGCATACCGATAGCCGCACGACGCTGCCCGGCGATTTGTTCATCGCTTTGCGCGGCGAGCGTTTCGATGCCGCGCAGTTCCTCGGCGAAGCGCGGAAAAAGGGCGCGGTGGCGGCGCTGATTGGGGAAGGCGGGTCGGAGGTCGGGCAGGCGGAAGACAGCGCCAGCGAATTTCCACTGCTGCTCGTCGACGATGCCCGGCTCGCGCTCGGCAAGCTCGCCGCCTACTGGCGCGGCAAGTTCGCCATACCGCTGGTCGCTTTGACCGGCAGCAACGGCAAGACCACGGTCAAGGAAATGCTGGCTTCCATCCTTCGCTCCGCCGGCCGGACGAATGCGCCGGCCGCGGATTCCGCCGCTGCCGATTCCGTACTCGCGACGCGCGGCAATCTGAACAACGATATCGGCATGCCGCTCACTTTGCTCGGGCTGCGCGCTTCGCAGCGCTACGCGGTGATCGAAATGGGCATGAATCATCCCGGCGAAATTTCTTATCTGAGCCGCCTGGCAAAGCCGGATGTTGCGCTGGTCAACAACGCTGCCGCGGCGCATTTGGAAGGGCTCGGCAGCGTCGAATCCGTGGCGCGCGCCAAAGGCGAAATTTTCGAAGGACTGCAGGATGGCGGTATCGCCGTCATCAACGCCGACGACGTGCATGCGCCGCTCTGGCGCGAGATGGCAGGCTCGCGCCGCACGCTCGATTTCGGCCTCGACGCGAGCGCAGAAATCAGCGCGCGCTACGCACCGAGCGGCGAAGGCAGCGACATCGTCATGCGGACGCCCCGTGGCGAAGTCACGACGCGGATTAGCGTGCCCGGCGCGCATAACGTCAGGAATGCGCTGGCCGCCAGCGCCGCCGCCATTGCCTTGAACATCAATGGTGCAGACATCGCCACCGGATTGCGCGAATTTTCCGGCGTCAAGGGCCGATTGCAGCGCAAACCGGCGCGGCGCGGCGCGATGCTGATCGACGACAGCTACAACGCCAATCCGGCGTCGATGCGCGCAGCCATTGCCGTACTGGCCGCAGCGCCCGGCAAGAAAATTTTCGTGCTCGGCGATATGGGCGAATTGGGCGGCGACGCCGAGGCGATGCATGCGGCGCTCGGTGTCGATGCGCGCGCGGCCGGCATCGACCGCCTGTTCGCGTTGGGCGAACTGAGCCGCGCGGCCGTCGCGCGCTACGGCGCGGGCGCGCAGCATTTCGACGACATCGATGGGCTGGTCGCGGCGCTGGAATGCGAGCTTGCGCCCGGCGCGACCTTGCTGATCAAAGGCTCGCGCTTCATGAGAATGGAGCGCGTGGTCGAGGCGCTGCAGGAGAGCGGAAAATGAGGCGCGATTCGATCGATTTCCTCCTGCCCGAAAGCGCAGCCAGGCCGGATTTCCGTTCAAGGGAGCGCCTCTGATGCTGCTTTCGGTTGCCCAATGGCTGGCCGAAGACATTCGCGCATTCAATGTATTCACCTACATCACGCTGCGCGCCGTGCTTGCGACCTTGACCGCACTGGTGATCTCGTTCGTGGTCGGGCCGACCATGATCCGCAAGCTGACCGCCTACAAGATCGGCCAGGCAGTGCGCGATGACGGCCCGCAGACGCATCTGATCAAAAGCGGCACGCCGACCATGGGCGGCGCGCTGATTCTGGTATCGATCATCATCACGACGCTGTTGTGGGCCGATCTGACAAATCGGCTGGTGTGGGTCGTGCTGCTCGTGCTGATCGGTTTCGGCGCGATCGGTTGGGTCGACGATTACCGCAAGGTCGTGCACCGCAATCCGAAAGGCCTGTCGATGCGCGACAAATATTTCTGGCAATCGGTGATCGGTCTCGGCGCCGCTGCTTACCTGGCGTTCTCGACCTCGCTGCCGGCGCAAACCGAATTCATCGTGCCGTTTTTCAAACAGGTCGCGTATCCGCTCGGCGCCATCGGATTTTTGCTCGTCAGCTATTTGGTTATCGTCGGCACCAGCAACGCGGTCAATCTGACCGACGGCCTCGACGGCCTCGCCATCATGCCGACGGTGATGGTCGGCAGCGCCCTGGGCGTATTCGCCTACGTCGCCGGTCATGCCGTGTTCTCGAAATACCTGGGCTTTCCGTATATTCCCGGCGCCGGCGAACTCACCGTGTTCTGCGCCGCGCTCGCCGGCTCGGGGCTGGCGTTTCTCTGGTTCAACGCCTACCCCGCCGAAGTATTCATGGGCGACGTCGGCGCGTTGGCGCTGGGCGCAGCACTCGGCGTACTGGCGGTGATCGTGCGCCAGGAAATCGTGCTGTTCGTGATGGGCGGCGTGTTCGTCGTCGAAACGCTGTCGGTGGCGCTGCAAATTGCGTCGTTCAAGCTGACCGGCAAACGCATTTTCCGCATGGCGCCGCTGCATCATCACTATGAGCTGAAAGGGTGGAAGGAGAATCAGGTCGTCGTGCGCTTCTGGATCATCACCATGATGCTTGTCCTGGTTGGTTTGTCCACATTGAAATTGCGCTGATCGCCCGAACGTGAATTTCGTCAACAATCTCGCCAACAAAAACGCGCTTGTGCTGGGCCTTGGCGATACCGGCTGGTCGCTGGTGCGCTGGTTGTCGCGGCAAGGCGCGCGGGTTCGCGTTGCCGATACGCGCGCGGAGCCGCCGCGACTCGCCGATTTGCGCCGCGCGTTTCCGGCGATCGACGTAGAGTGTGGTGTGTTCGCGGGAAACAGCTTCGAGGACATCGATCTGATCGCGATCAGCCCAGGCGTACCGATCGATGATGCGCTGATCGGACGAGCGCGCGCGCGCCGGGTTGCGGTGGTCGGCGACATCGAGCTATTCGCGCAAGCCCTGGCGCGATTGCCGCCCCGGCAGAAGCCGAAAATTCTCGCGGTCACAGGTTCCAACGGCAAAACCACCGTGACCGCGATGCTCGGCGCGATGTGCCGCGCTGCCGGCCTCAAAACCGAAGTCGCCGGCAATATCGCGCCGCCGGCGCTCGATGCGCTGATGCGCTGCGAGGACCAAGGCTCGCTGCCGCAGGTATGGGTGCTCGAGCTTTCCAGCTTTCAGCTCGAGACGACGGCGAGCCTGAACGCCGATGCCGCGGTCGTGCTGAACCTCAGCGAAGACCATCTCGATCGCTACGCCGGCATGCGCGCTTACGCCGCCGCCAAGGCGCGAATTTTTCAGGGCAGCGGCATTCAGGTGCTGAACCGCGACGATGACTATGTCGTGGCGATGAAAATCGCCGGCCGCCGGCACATCACCTTCAGCCTCGCCGCGCCGGCCAGCGACGACGAGTTCGGCGTGATCGAGCGCGTGACTGATCGTGTAACTGAGCGCGCCGTCGAACGCGCAGTTGATCCCGCAGCTAATCCTGTTCATACACGCTGGCTGGCAAAAGGCGAGATGCGCCTGCTCGGTCTCGATGAGCTGCGGGTCGCCGGTTTGCACAACGCCGCCAACGCACTCGCCGCGTTCGCGTTGTGCCGCGCGATTGACCTGCCGCTCGCGCCGCTGCAGGAGGCGCTGCGCGAATTCAAAGGGCTGCCGCATCGCGTCGAAAAAGTCGCCGAGATCGCCGGCGTCACTTTTTACGACGACTCGAAAGGAACCAACGTCGGCGCGACCGTGGCTGCGCTGAACGGGCTTGGCCAAGGCGTCGCCGGCGGCGGCCGTATCGTGCTGATCGCCGGCGGCGACGGCAAGGGCCAGGATTTCGCGCCGCTGGCACAACCGGTACACCAGCACGCACGCGCCGTCGTGCTGATCGGCCGCGACCGTGACCGGCTCGCCGCCGCGTTTGCCGCGACCTCCGTCGATTTGCGGCGCGCCGACGATATGCAACAGGCCGTCGAGCTGGCGTTCGAGACGGCGCATTGCGGCGACGCCGTGCTGCTGTCGCCGGCGTGCGCGAGCTTCGACATGTTTCGCGATTATCGCCATCGCGCCGAAGCGTTTTGCGCGGCAGTCGAACATCTGCGCGCAGTGCGATCCGTCGAAAACCGGGAAAAGAAATGCTCAACCCGGCGCTGAAAAGACCTGCTGTCGGCGACTACGACCAGACTCTGGCGTGGATCAGCCTGATCCTGCTCGGCATCGGGCTCGTGATGGTTTATTCGGCGTCGATCGCCATTGCCGAAGCCGGCAGGTTGACGGCGCGGCAGCCGGCTTATTATCTGATCCGGCACACCGCGTATCTCGCGTTCGGACTGTTTTTAGGCCTGCTCGCGTTCCAGTTTCCGATGCGCGTGTGGCAAAAGCTTTCGCCGGCGCTGTTCGTATTCGGCGCGCTGTTGCTGGTCATCGTGCTGATTCCCGGCATCGGCCGCGAAGTGAACGGCAGCCGGCGCTGGCTGCCTTTCGGCCTCGTCAGTTTGCAGCCATCGGAATTCATGAAGCTGTTCGTGGTGATCTACGCCGCCGACTACACGGTGCGCAAAGCCGGCCACATGCACAGCGTGCGCAAAGGTTTTTTGCCGATGCTGGCGGTGATGCTTTTTATAGGCGGCCTGCTGCTGGCCGAGCCGGATTTCGGCGCGTTCGCGGTCATCACGGTGATCGCGATGGGCATCTTATTTCTCGGCGGCATGAACTGGAAGCTTTTTGCCGGATTGATTGCGACGCTCGCGGCAGGGTTCGTCTCGCTGATCGTCAGTTCGCCGTACCGGCTGCAGCGTGTCGTCAATTTCACGGACCCCTGGTCCGATCCCTATGGCAAGGGCTATCAACTGAGCCACGCGCTGATCGCTTTCGGCCGCGGCGAATGGCTGGGCGTCGGCCTCGGCGGCAGCATCGAGAAGCAGTTTTATCTTCCCGAAGCGCATACCGATTTCCTGCTGGCAATCATCGCCGAGGAACTTGGGTTCGCCGGCGTCGCGCTGGTCATCGGCTTATTCGCATGGCTCGTGCTGCGCGCTTTTTCGATTGGGCGGCAAGCCGCGACGCTCGAACGCTATTTTTCATCGCTGGTCGCGCAAGGCATCGGCTTGTGGCTTGGCGTGCAGGCGATCATCAACATGGGCGTCAACATGGGCGTGCTGCCGACCAAAGGCCTGACCCTGCCCTTGCTGAGCTTCGGCGGCAGCGCGATAGCCGCCAACTGCATAGCGCTCGCCGTTTTGCTGCGCATCGATCGCGAGAACCGGCAGTTGAAAAAAGGCTACGCTGCATGAACGCGAGCCGCACCATCATGATCATGGCCGGCGGTACCGGTGGTCACGTGTTTCCGGCGCTGGCCGTCGCCGATTTCCTGCGCGACCTCGGCTGGAGCGTGGTCTGGCTCGGAACAAAGCGCGGCATGGAAGCCGATCTGGTGCCGAAGCGCGGCTATGAGATGGCGTGGGTGAATTTTTCCGGCATACGCGGCAAGGGCGTAAAGCGGCTGCTGACCCTGCCGCTGGAACTCTTGATCGCGTTCTGGCAATCGGCGCGCGCGCTATTCCGCCATCGCCCGCACGTCGTGCTCGGCATGGGCGGCTACGTGACCATACCCGGTGGCATGATGGCGTCATTATTCAACAAGCCGCTGGTCATACACGAACAGAACTCTCTGGCCGGCTCGTCGAACCGGGTGCTGGCCAGGCTGGCGGATCGCGTGCTGATCGCTTTTCCGGATGCGCTCCAAGCGCGCTCGGTCATATGGACCGGCAACCCGGTGCGCGCCGATATCGCGTCGCTGCCGATCCCCGAGCAGCGTTTCCAATCCCGCAACGGACCGCTGCGCATCCTGGTCGTCGGCGGCAGCCTTGGCGCGCAGGCGCTGAACGAAACTGTGCCGCGCGCCATACAAATGATCGCGGCAAGCGCGCGGCCATTCGTTACGCATCAGGCCGGCGCCAAACATTTGCAAACCCTGCGCAACCACTATGCCGACGCGGGCGTAACCGCCGAGGCCGAACTGCGCGCATTTATCGAAGACATGGCCGCGGCCTACGGCAATGCCGATCTGGTTATCTGCCGTGCCGGCGCGCTCACCGTTTCCGAACTCGCGGCGGCCGGCGTCGCCAGCGTCCTCGTGCCGTTTCCATTTGCCGTCGACGATCATCAGACGCACAACGCGCGCTTTCTCGCCGACTGCGGCGCCGCGATTCTGATTCCGCAAGCCGAATTCAATCCGCGCCGGCTGGCCGATCTGCTGCTCGGCCTGACCGATGAAAATTTCACGCGCGAAAAGTTGCTCGACATGGCGCGCCGCGCGCGCCAGTTGGCCAAACCCGATGCGACACGTCTGGTCGCAGAAGCCTGCATGGAGGTAGCAAGATGATAACCCGACCCAGTACGCCGACCGTTGCCCGCATGTTCAAACAGATCAAACCCAGCAGCTTGCGCGGCGTGTTCCGCATCGTTCCGCCGCGTTCGGCGCTGAGCAACGCGCTGATGCCACGCATCCCGGCCAAACCGCGGTAGGCGCAACCTCGCGGAATGAAGCAAGAATGAAGTACGAAGAATGAAGCACAAGGTCAAGCGCGTGCACTTCGTCGGCATCGGCGGCTCGGGCATGAGCGGCATCGCCGAGGTGCTGCTGAATCTCGGCTTCGAGGTCAGCGGCTCCGATCTGCACGAGAGCGCGGCGACGCGCCATCTGGCCAGACTGGGCGCGGGAATCTTTTACGGGCACGACGCCAGACACGCCGAACGAGCCGATGTCGTCGTCGTATCGAGTGCCGTACCCGACGACAACCCGGAAGTCGCGGCCGCCCGCGAGCGGCTGATACCGATCGTGCCGCGCGCGTTGATGCTGGCCGAGCTGCTGCGTTTGCGCCAAGGCATCGCGGTCGCCGGCACGCACGGCAAAACCACGACGACCAGCCTGATCGCGAGCGTGCTGGCAGAAGCCGGGCTCGATCCGACCTTCGTCATCGGCGGCCGGCTCGAGAGCGCGGGTTCGCACGCCAAACTCGGCAGCGGCGAATTCATCGTTGTCGAAGCCGACGAATCCGACGCGTCGTTTTTGTATCTGCAACCGGTGCTGGCGGTGATAACCAACATCGACGCCGATCATATGCAGACATATGGTCACGATTTCGCCCGGCTGAAAAATGCCTTCATCGAATTCGTCCGTCATCTGCCGTTCTACGGTATGGCCATCGTCTGCGTCGATGACGCCAATGTGCGCGAAATCATGCCGTCGATCACCAAGCCGTTGACGACCTACGGCATGTCGGAAGCCGCGCACATCCGCGCCGTCGATGTGCGCCATTGCGGCGGGCAGATGCAGTTTCGCGTTCTGCGCAGCGGGTCGGCCGGGTCGGATAAAGCAGCGCATGCCGGAGCGCACATCGCGCGCATTCCGCCGCCGCTCGATATCACCGTCAATCTGCCCGGCGAGCACAACGTGCTGAACGCATTGGCGGCAATCGCGGTTGCGCTCGAGCTGGGTGTCAAGGATGCCGCGATCGTCAGCGCGCTGTCCGGATTCAAAGGCGTTGAGCGGCGCTTTCAGCGTTACCCCGACGTGCCGCTCGCCGATGGCGGCAGCTATACGGTGGTCAACGATTATGGCCACCATCCGGCCGAGATGACGGCGACTCTGGAAGCCGCGCGCGGCGCGTTCCCGGGACGCCGGCTGGTGCTGGCATTCCAGCCGCATCGCTACACGCGGACACGCGACGTGTTCGAAGACTTCGTCAAGGTGCTGTCCGCGGTCGATGTCCTGCTGCTGACTGAAGTCTATGCGGCGGGTGAAGCGCCGATCGTGGCGGCAGATGGCCGCAGCCTGACGCGCGCGGTGCGCGTGCAGGGAAAGGTAGAACCGATTTTTGTCGACGAGGTTGCCGATTTGCCGAACGCCATACGTGCGGTGGTTAAAAGCGGCGACATCGTCATCGTGATGGGGGCGGGCCCGATCGGACGCGTGCCGGAACATCTGTCGGGCAGCGTTGTTGCCGCTCGGCCTGGACTAGCGGGAGGACAGAATTGAAAGCCGCAACAAGGATGCAGGGGAGCATGTTGTTTCACGTATGGGCGATGTCGGATACCAGGCGCCCGCCGGATTCCGGCGCAGCGGGAAAGAACGGAAAAACCGGTTCGCGCTCGACGCACGGCTTCGGCGGAGACAAATCGTTGCGCGGTGAAATCGACGAGCAATTGCTGTGGGCCGAACTCGTCAGGCGGCCGTTGCGCGGCGTGCTGCGCGAGCGCGAACCGATGAGCCGCCATACCAGTTGGCGCGCCGGCGGCATTGCCGATCGTGTCTACCGGCCCGCCGATCTCGCGGATCTCGCGGTATTCATGCGCAGCTTGCCGGAAGGCGAGCCCGTCCATTTCGTCGGCCTCGGCAGCAATCTGTTGGTCCGCGACGGCGGGCTGCGCGGCACCGTGATCCTGCTGCACGGCGGTTTGAAGCAGATGCGCATGATCGCGCGCAACGATGCCAATGAAGCGTGCATCTATACCGAAGCCGGCGTCGCCTCGCCGAAGCTGTCGCGCTTCGCAGCGATGCACAATTTCGAGGGCGCCGAATTTCTTGCGGGAATTCCCGGCACAGTCGGCGGCGCGCTGGCCATGAACGCCGGCTGCTACGGCAGCGAGACGTGGCGGCATGTCGACCGCGTTTTGACCATCGATCGCAAGGGCGAGCTGAGCCAGCGCGACGCCAGCGAATATCGAATTGGCTATCGCGAAGTCGTTCTGCGGACGATTGAAACCGATATAGCGGATGGAAGCGCACCATCCGGCCCCGGCACGGCCTCTGCGAACGCGCAAGACTTTCAGCGCACGGCCGTCCCGCGCATTTCCGATGAATGGTTTGTCGCGGCGTGGTTCAAGTTCGCGCCCAGCAACGGCGAAGTTGCGCGCCGCAAGGTCAAGCACCTGTTACTGACGCGCATCGCGACCCAGCCCTTATCCGAGCCGAATGCCGGATCGGTATTCCGCAATCCGCCGGGCAGCTACGCCGCGCAGTTGATCGAGGATTGCGGGCTCAAGGGATCGCGCTTCGGCGGCGCCATGGTTTCGCCGAAGCACGCCAACTTCATCGTCAACACCGGAACCGCGCGCGCCTCGGACATCGAACGCCTGATCGAAGAATTGCGCGATAGCGTGCTGCGCGAATTCGGCATCCTGCTGAAACCCGAGGTGTGCATCATCGGCGAGAAAAACCATGGCGCGTAGCGTCGGCAAAACTCGCGCAGAGCGGCTGGCTGTTTGCGGGAAGCGCGACGATCGGCCGCCCCTTCATAAAGGTAACGCCGCGTGAAATCGAATCAAAAGGATTTCGGCAAAGTCGGAGTGCTGTTGGGTGGGCGCGCGGACACGTTACCGGCGCAGCGGGGGCACGGACACGTTACTGGCGTAGTCACCCGCTTGCGGGGAGTGCCCCCGAGTTCCGCCTCCCGCCCCGGATCGCTACGCGAACGCCGTGTCGGCGGAACCGCTTGCGGGAAGCGGGCCATAAGGCCGCCGAATTCGAAGTGCCGAGCGAAAACGATATGAAACCTGATCAGAGAGATTTCGGCAAAGTAGGCGTGCTGCTCGGCGGCCTCTCCAACGAGCGCGAAATTTCGCTGAAAAGCGGCAACGCTGTGCTGGCCGCGATGCAGCGCCAGGGCATCGACGCGCATGCGTTCGATCCGCGCGAGCAGGGCATCGACGCCTTGCTCGAACAGCGCTTCGATCGCGTCTTCATCGCGCTGCACGGCCGCTATGGCGAGGACGGCACAATTCAGGGCACGCTCGAAACGCTGGGTATTCCGTACACCGGCAGCGGTGTCATGGCCAGCGCGCTGGCGCTCGACAAATGGCGCACCAAGCTGATCTGGCAAGCCAGCGATATTCCGACGCCGCGCTACGCGATGCTGGACGCGCGCAGCGATTTCGCCGCGATCGCAGCAAAGCTCGGTCTGCCGTTGATCGTGAAACCCGCATCCGAAGGCTCGACCATCGGCCTCAGCAAAGTGACCGACGCCGGCAAACTGGCCGACGCTTATGAGCTTGCCGCCAAACACGACCGTCTGGTGCTCGCCGAGCAATTCATCGCAGGCGCGGAATTGACCGCGGCGATACTCGACGAGACGCCGCTGCCTTTGATCCGCATAGAAGCCGCCGGCGGCTTCTACGATTACGAGGCCAAGTATTTTCGCGACGACACGCGCTATCACTGCCCTTGCGGCTTGCCGGCGGCTCAGGAGCAGGCGATACAAGCGGCGGCGCTGGAGGCTTATCGCGCAGTCGGCTGCAGCGGCTGGGGGCGTGTCGACGTGATGCTCGATGAAACCGGCAAACCCTGGTTTCTCGAAGTCAACACCATACCCGGCATGACCGATCACAGCCTGGTGCCGATGGCGGCGCGCGCTTACGGCCTGAGTTTCGATGATCTGGTGCTGCAAATTCTGGAGGGCGCGCATGTGGGATGACGCCGAAGCGCTGAACGCGGCATCCAACGCGCTGTATGCGCTCGGCGCGTTCCTGCTCGCATACGCGATTTTCAGCGGCATGGCGCAACTGCCGGTATTCGCGCTGCACGAGATTCGGCTGACCGGCAATCTCACCCATGTCTCGCCGCAGCGCGCCGAAGATATCGCGAAGCGGGAATTGCGCGGCAATTTTTTCACTGTCGATCTCGGCGCGGCGCGCGAGGCGTTCGAACAATTGCCGTGGGTGCGCCGCGCCGAGGTGCGTCGTCAGTGGCCGGACCGCCTCGTGGTGAAGCTTGAAGAGCAGGTCGCGCTGGCGCGCTGGAACGGCCGCGACGACAGCGAAGAGGCTTTGGTCAACGTGCACGGCGAGGTTTTTGCAGGCGCAGTGAATGCGGCGGGCGCCATGGGTGCGGCGGACGCAGAGGATGCGGAGCTGCCGGTTTTTTCCGGGCCGCCCGGCAGCGCGGCTGAAATCGCACAACGTTATGCGGCGTTTCGCCAGCAGCTCGCGGCCATCGGCCAGGCTCCCGCGCGCATCGAAATATCGCCGCGCGGCGCATGGATCATCCGGCTCGCCAGCGGTTTGCTGCTGCAGCTCGGCCGCACCGAAATCGAATCGCGGCTCGCCAGGTTTGTTGCAAGTTATGACGAAAGCATAGGGCGTTTCGTGCGTCAGCTCGACTATGTCGATTTGCGCTACGCGAACGGGTTTGCAGTTCATTTACGGAACGAATCATGAAAACAGCCGAGTGGACAACGTTGCACAGAGTGGATCAAAAAAACCTGATCGTCGGGCTCGACATCGGCACCTCGAAGATCGTCGCCGTCGTCGCCGAAATCAAGCCTGAAGGCGGCTTCGAGATTATCGGCATGGGCAGCCACCCGTCGCGCGGTTTGAAGAAGGGCGTCGTGGTGAATATCGAATCGACCGTGACCGCCATCCAGCGTGCGCTGGAAGAAGCCGAGCTGATGGGCGATTGCAAGATCCGCGAGGTTTATACCGGCATCGCGGGTTCGCACATAAAGAGTTTCAATTCACACGGCATGGTCGCGATCAAGGACAAGGAAGTCACCCAGATGGATGTCGAGCGCGTGATCGAAACCGCCAAGGCGGTCAACATTCCGACCGACCAGCAGATCCTGCACATCCTGAATCAGGAATTCATCATCGATGGCCAGGAAGACGTGCGCGAACCGCTCGGCATGAGCGGCATGCGGCTCGAAGTCAAGGTGCATATCGTGACCGGCGCGGTGTCGGCCGCGCAGAACATCATGAAATGCGTGCGCCGCTGCGGACTGGAAGCGCGCGATCTGGTGCTGCAGCCGCTTGCGTCGGCGAATGCCGTGCTGTCCGACGACGAAAAAGATCTCGGCGTGTGCCTCGTCGATATCGGCGGCGGCACGGCCGACATCGCGGTATTCACGCAAGGCGCCATCCGCCATACCGCCGTCATACCGATCGCCGGCGAACAGATCACCAACGACCTCGCGATGGCTTTGCGCACCCCCACCAAGGACGCCGAGGACATCAAGCTGCGCTACGGCTGCGCGCTGCGCCAGCTCGCCGATCCAAAACAGATCATCGAAGTGGCCGGCGTCGGTGAACGCGGCCCGCGGCAGTTGTCGCGGCAGACGCTGGCTGAAGTCATCGAGCCCAGGGTGGAGGAATTGTATTCGCTGATCCAGGCGGAATTGCGGCGCAGCGGCTATGAAGATTTATTGTCGTCGGGAGTCGTCATAACCGGCGGCAGCAGTGCAATGCCGGGAATGGTGGAACTCGGTGAGGAAGTTTTTCACTTGCCGGTCCGCCAAGGAATGCCTAGCTACGCCGGAGCGCTGGCGGAAGTCGTCAAGAACCCGCGCTATTCGACCGCCGTCGGCCTGTTGTGGGCGGCCGAAGCGCACCATCAACGTAACCAGTTGGTCGATCTTCAAAGTAATTCCTTGCAGCGCGTATTCGATCGTATGAGGAGTTGGTTTCAGGGAAATTTCTGAAAAACCGGCGTAAGCAACCCCGCGACCAGGCCGGATTTTATTTCACAAAAGGAGATGAGCATGCCATTCGAAATAGTAGATAACCAGCCGCAGGAAGCAGTCATCAAAGTCATCGGCGTCGGCGGCTGCGGCGGCAACGCCGTCGAGCACATGATTCGCCTGGGTGTGCAGGGCGTCGAATTCATTTGCGCCAATACTGACGCCCAGGCACTGAAGCGCAGCCAGGTGAAAACGCAGTTGCAGCTCGGCGTCAACAT
Source organism: Burkholderiales bacterium (assembly GCA_013695435.1). Classification (NCBI taxonomy): domain Bacteria; kingdom Pseudomonadati; phylum Pseudomonadota; class Betaproteobacteria; order Burkholderiales; species Burkholderiales bacterium. The sequence continues at coordinate 19,929 of JACDAM010000049.1, forward strand.
CACCAAGGGCCTCGGCGCTGGCGCCAATCCGGACATCGGCCGCGAAGCCGCGCTCGAAGACCGCGAGCGTCTGGCGGAATTGATCGAAGGCGCCGATATGCTGTTTCTGACCGCGGGCATGGGCGGCGGCACCGGCACCGGCGCGGCGCCAGTCGTCGCCGAAATCGCCAAGGAGATGGGCATTCTGACCGTCGCCGTGGTGACCAAGCCGTTTGCGTTCGAAGGCCGCCGCCAGCGTGTCGCGCTCGAAGGATTGAGCCTGCTGGCGCAGCACGTCGACTCGCTGATCATTATTCCGAACGACAAGCTGATGCAAGTATTGGGTGAGGATGTCAGCATGCTCGACGCGTTCCAGGCCGCCAACAACGTGCTGCACGGCGCAGTGGCCGGCATCGCCGAAGTCATCAATTGCCCAGGTACGGTCAACGTCGATTTCGCGGACGTCAAAACCGTGATGTCGGAAATGGGCATGGCGATGATGGGCTCGGCGGTTGCAACCGGCGCCAATCGTGCGCGCGTCGCCGCCGAACAGGCTGTGGCAAGCCCGTTGCTGGAGGATATCAACCTGTCCGGCGCGCGCGGCATCCTGGTCAATATCACGGCCAGCATGAACCTGCGCATGAAGGAAGTGCACGATGTAATGAATACGATCAAGGGCTTTTCCGCCGATGATGCGACTGTCATAGTCGGAACGGTGATCGACGAATCGATGCAGAACGATCTGCGCGTGACCATGGTCGCAACCGGTCTCGGCGCGCCGGTCAATCGCAATCAGTCGAAGCCGTTGACGATGGTGCGGACGGGGACGGATGCGATGCCGATCGGTTCCGGTCTGATCGACTATCAAGAACTCGATACGCCTGCCGTGGTCAGACGGCGGAATCGCGATGCGACGATAGAGGCAATGCGCCAATCCGGTGCGGACATGCTCGATATCCCGACATTTCTGCGCAAACAGGCGGACTAGGAATAGCGTGTATCCGATTGAAGGTGATGTTAAAGCTGGATACGGCGGGGCAGGAACCCTGCAAGGAGGCGCCGTCGCCGTGATAAAATAGTGCCCCCGCGCAGTGCGTCGTGCATTACATCTCGGGCGCGGGTGTCGAGAGCAAATAATGATCAAGCAGCGAACATTGAAGAGCATCGTGCGCGCAACCGGCGTCGGTCTGCACACCGGGCAGAAGGTCTACATGACCTTGCGGCCGGCTGCGGCCAACACCGGCATCGTTTTTCGCCGCACCGATTTCGCCGAGCCGCTCGAAATCAAAGCGGCGCCGTACAACATCCAGGATACGAAATTATGCTCATGCCTGGAGCGCGGCGAGATGCGCGTCGCGACCATAGAACATCTGATGTCGGCGTTCGCCGGGCTGGGCGTCGATAACGCCTACGTCGATCTATCGGCCGGCGAGGTGCCTATTCTCGATGGCAGCGCGGCGCCGTTCGTGTTCCTGCTGCAATCGGCCGGCATCGAAGAGCAGCCGGTCGCGAAAAAGTTTGTCCGCGTATTGCAGCCCGTGCAGGTCGAAGACGGCGACAAATGGGTTCGATTCGAGCCTTACAACGGTTTCAAACTCGATCTGACGATTTCGTTCGACCACCCGGTTTTCGCCAAATCCGGGCAGAGCGCGAGCATCGATTTCGCGAGGACTTCCTACGTGAAGGAAGTCAGCCGCGCGCGCACATTTGGTTTCATGCAGGATGTCGAGAGCATGCGCTCCCAGGGTCTGGCCCAGGGCGGCAGCCTGTCCAATGCCATCGTCATGGACGATTACCGGGTGCTGAACCAGGACGGGCTGCGTTATGACGACGAGTTCGTCAAGCACAAGCTGCTCGATGCGATCGGCGATCTCTATGTGCTCGGTCACCCGCTGATCGGCGCCTTTTCCGGCTATAAATCGGGGCACGCACTGAATAACGCGCTGCTGCGTGCGCTGCTCGAAGATGAAACGGCATGGGAGTATGTGAGCTTCGAGCGCATCGAAGAGGCGCCGGGCTTTTTGCGCCTGCAGACCCAAGCCGCCTGAAATCGCCCGGAAAACTCCGGGCGGGTAAGTTACCGCATGATCCTGATCAGGCTAGTCGTCTTTCTGGCGCTCTCGGCGATCGCAATGTCTATCGGCTTCTACCTGTTCAAGAAAGATCGCCGATATCTGGTTTTCGCGTGGCAGGTGTTCAAATTCAGCGTCGTCGTTTTGTTCGTGTTCCTGACGTTTTACGCGCTGGAACGCCTGGTGCTGGTCTTATAGCCCGCCAAGCTCTCGCCCGATAAGCTCTGAATGAAGACCTCACCCCGTCCTTCCCGTTTCCGCGAGAATGGCAACCTGATCCGACGTCCCTAACGCCGACGCCGTTGCCGTTCGATCAATACGCGCAACGCTGCCTTCAGCGGCATGTCGTCCAGGTTTGCGGCGTACCGTTCGAGATGGCTCAAACCCTCCCCATTCAGCACCGCCCGCTTTGGCAGTGGTGCGGCATCGTGGCGCGGACGCACTCGTACCTCGATCCGCGCTACCTCCGGCACATGGCCGGCGCGGTGCAAGCGAGCCAGTAGTGACGGCGCCGATTGCTTCAGTTTGGCTGCCGTCACACCTGTATCGGCGAACAAGAAAAGCACGTCGTTTTTCAAATGGCTGACCTTGCATTGCGCGCCCGCAGCTAGATCGATGTTGCATATCGCGTGTTGCAGAGCGAGCAGGCGGCAGGCTTGTTCGCGCGGCGCGCGCAGCGCGTTTGCCGTATCCAGAAAATAACGTGCCGATCGCGGTCCCTGCCATTTCATTCGGCACGCTCCTGATACGGTGCCCGGACCGGGCACGCTTTGCCAAAAATTGTCCTGCGGCACCCCAGAAAACCGCCGGGAAAACCGGAACTCAGCGCAGTCTCAAGGACATACGAGGACCCTGCCAATAGGCATAGGTTTTGCGCTTGTTTGCTATTCGCACGACATGGCCGGGCGCCATGCTTCGTCGGGGGGCGAAGATGAATATTATTCTGGTTTCCGGCAGGCTGGCAAAAACTCGAACGATTACGATCAACAGATTCCAGATCGCGCTGATTGCGGGTTTCCTGGCAGTGTCGATTCTCGCAGCAATCGGGTCTATCTACTATTATCTACCATCAATACCGTTCGATCTCAATCGGCCGCGGCCGCTGCTCGGTCAATCGCAGCCGGAGGCCCTACCCGAGGGTAATGCACGCGCGCAATCGCATCTGCGCGAAAACCTCAGCGCCATGGCGGCCAGGGTCGGGCAGATGCAGGCGCGCCTGCTCAGGCTCGACAGTCTGGGCGAGAGGCTGGCCAAAGCCGCCGGGATCAGGCCGCAGGACGTCCAACTCGAAGAGGATCCGGGTCGCGGCGGCGCCCTTTCCAGCATTCCGCAACAGGACTTTTCGATCGAGGAATTAAATTCGCAGCTCGATACGCTCGCGCGCCAGGTCGACGAACGCTACGAAACATTGGGAATGATCGAATCGATTACGCGCATGGAGCAGGTCAAGCGCAAGCTCGTACCGTCTGCCAAGCCGGTCGCGGGCGCCTGGCATTCATCGTCATTCGGATGGCGCGTCGATCCATTCACCGGACGCAAGGCGATGCACGAGGGAATCGACTTCGTCGCCAGCGCGGGAACCCCGATTTTCGCCGCTGCCGGCGGCACGGTCGTCTACGCGGCCCGCCACCCCCAGTATGGTAATATGGTCGACATCAGCCACGGCAATGATCTCGTCAGCCGTTATGCTCATGCATCGCGGTTGCTGGTCAAGGTTGGCGATATCGTGCAAAGCGGCGCCAGGATTGCGGAAGTCGGCAGCACCGGCCGATCGACCGGTGCGCACCTGCATTTTGAAGTGCATCTCAAGGGTGTCCCGCAAAACCCCGCGCGTTTCCTGCAAATGCCCGGTTAGCTCCGCTTCCGTCCGGACCACATCGGTTTGGACTTCGTTTGAACTAAAGGGGTGGGGCAGTCTGCCCGCCCCTTTTTGATTTAACATACTGCGCAAAAAGCTGTCTCAGACCTGATCGACCCCGGCTTGCGCCTCGCTGGCCCGTTTCTGCGACGCTGCTGATTCGGGTTCCCTGTTGTTCCGGCTCCGAAAGGATGTTCGCGTAATGCTACAAAATGTGCTCAGGAAAGTATTCGGCAGCCGCAATGAGCGGCTGCTGAAGCAATATGGCCGCAGCGTCAAGGCGATAAACGTACTTGAGCCGGCGATGCAGGCGCTAAGCGACGAAGCTTTGGCGGCAAAGACCGGCGAGTTCAGGAACCGGATCAAGGAGCGCCTCGCGCAAATCCCGGATAACGCGAACGGCGATGCCGAGCGCGCCGAGCAACTGCGCAACGAGCGCAACGATGCGCTGAAGGACACCCTGGCAGATCTGCTTCCCGAAGCGTTCGCGGTCGTTCGCGAGGCCGGCAAACGCGTGCTCGGCATGCGTCACTTCGATGTGCAACTTATCGGCGGCATGGTATTGCACGACGGCAAGATCGCCGAGATGCGCACCGGCGAAGGCAAGACGCTGGTCGCAACCTTGCCGGCCTACCTGAACGCGCTCGGCGGACGCGGCGTGCACGTCGTCACGGTCAACGATTACCTCGCCAGGCGCGACGCCGAATGGATGGGCCGCATCTACAACTTTCTCGGATTGACTGTGGGCGTGAATCTGTCGCAGATGGCGCACGACGACAAGCAGCAGAATTACTCGGCCGATATCACCTATGGCACCAACAACGAATTCGGTTTCGATTACCTGCGCGACAACATGGTCTACCAGACCAGCGAGCGCGTGCAGCGCGCCCTCGCTTATGCAATCGTCGACGAGGTCGATTCGATTCTGATCGACGAGGCGCGCACGCCGCTGATCATTTCCGGCCAGGCGGAAGACAACACCGAGCTGTACTACCGCATGCAGGATCTGGCGCCGAAGCTGACGCTACAGGCCGCGGAAGACGGCCCCGGCGACTACAGTGTCGACGAAAAAGCGCATCAGGTATTGCTGACCGAAGCGGGTCACGAGCACGCCGAAGAGATATTGACGACGGCTGGCTTGTTGCCCGAAGGCGGCAGCCTGTACGACGCGGCGAACATCAACCTCGTGCATCATCTGTATGCCGCACTGCGCGCCAACTCGCTGTTTCACCGCGATCAGCAGTACGTCGTGCAGAACAACGAAGTCATCATCGTGGACGAATTCACCGGTCGCCTGATGGCGGGGCGGCGTTGGTCGGATGGGCTGCACCAGGCAGTCGAAGCCAAGGAAAAGGTCAAGATCCAGAAAGAGAATCAAACGCTGGCGTCGATCACCTTCCAGAATTATTTCCGCATGTACAAGAAGCTGGCCGGCATGACAGGAACCGCCGACACCGAGGCTTACGAATTCCAGCAGATCTACAACCTGGAAACGGTCGTGATCCCGACCCATCATACGATGATCCGCGAAGACCGCATGGATCAGGTGTTCCGCACGGTGAAAGAAAAATACCGCGCCATCATTATCGACATCGAGGATTGCCAGAAACGCGGCCAGCCGGTGCTGGTCGGCACCACCTCGATCGAAAATTCGGAATTGCTGTCGGGCTTGCTGAAGGAAGAAAACATCGCGCATCGCGTGCTGAACGCGAAACAGCACGCGTTCGAAGCCGAGATCGTCGCGCAAGCCGGACGGCCGGGGACGGTAACGATCGCGACCAACATGGCGGGCCGCGGTACTGACATCGTGCTCGGCGGCAATCCTGAACCCGAGATCAACAGCGTGCGCGCCGATGCGCAACTTGACGAGGGCGCGAAAACCGCGCGCAGCGCCGACATCCGCAGTCACTGGCAGAAACTGCACGAGGAAGTCGTCGCGGCCGGCGGCCTGCACATCGTCGGTACCGAGCGCCATGAGTCGCGCCGCGTCGATAACCAGTTGCGCGGCCGTTCAGGACGCCAGGGCGATCCTGGTTCGAGCCGCTTCTACCTGTCGCTCGAAGATCCGCTGCTGCGCATCTTCGCATCGGATCGCGTGTCGGCGATCATGGGGCGGCTCAATATGCCGGAAGGCGAGGCCATCGAACATCCGTGGGTGACGCGCGCGATCGAAAATGCGCAACGCAAGGTCGAGGCGCGCAACTTCGATATCCGCAAGCAGTTGCTCGAATACGACGATGTGTCGAACGACCAGCGCCGCGTGATCTACCAGCAGCGCAACGAGCTGCTCGAATCGACCGATATTTCATCGACCATCCGCGCCATGCGCGAATCGGTCGTGGCCGCTGTTGTTGCCCAGCACGTGCCGCCGGAAAGCCTGGAAGAGCAATGGGATGTTGCCGCTCTGGAAACGGCGCTTGCCGCCGACTTCAATCTGCGCGTTCCGGTCAAGGACTGGTTGCGTGAAGAGTCCGAGCTAACCGAGGAAACCGTTCGCGAGCGCGCGATCAAAGCCGCCAACGACGAATACGACGCCAAGCTCGCGCTGATCAGCCCGGCCGCCATGCATCAGTACGAGCGGGCGGTCATGCTGCAAAGCCTCGATTCACACTGGCGCGAGCATCTGGCGGCGCTCGACCATCTGCGCCAGGGCATCCATCTGCGCGGCTATGCGCAAAAAAATCCGAAGCAGGAATACAAGCGCGAAGCCTTCGAGCTATTCGCGAGTCTGCTCGAACTGGTCAAGGCGGAAGTGACCAAAATCATCATCACGGTGCAGATCAGGACCGAGCAGGCCGCCGAAGTGGTCGAGGCGGCGGTCGAAGAAGCGCAGCAACCCGCGGTCGCAAACGTGCAATACCGCCACGCCGATTACGACGAGGCGCTAGGAGCGGTCGAAGACAACCAGGCGCGCGAGGAGAAACCTCAACCGATCAGGCGCGACGGCCAGAAGATCGGCCGCAACGATCCTTGCCCGTGCGGCTCAGGCAGGAAATACAAGCAGTGCCACGGCAAGCTCAGTTAGAGGGGACATCAATGCGATCGGAGCAGGATAAATGCCGGATCGCAATTATCTCGGCTGTCTTTATCTGCCTTGTGGGCTGTGCTTCTAAAGATACCGATCAAGATGATGTGCAGCGCTTCTTCGCTAAGCACAAAAGTGGGGGCTCCCCAGACTACGCCGTGATAAAAAATGGCACAGATCACCTCATCACCATTCACGGTTACGCTGACGATCTGAGCGTTTGTATGGAGCTGATCAAGCCGTATAACAAGGATCCGTCGTTATCTACCCTCCCAGGCAGTTATTCGTGCGTACCACTCAATCACTAGTCTTCAACAATTCATTCGAGCCGAAGCCTTCCGCGGCTCGGCTTAATTCAGGCGTTAGGCCTCACGCGTATGAATCGTCTGCTCGCGTTCTATTCCGGAAGTCATCCAGATGATCGCGGTCGTCTCCTCGCCGATATCGTGCGCCAGGATGATCCGTGGCTGGAGGTAACACACGACTATATCCAGTGGCTTTTTCCATTGCGGGAAACAAGCCGGGTTGTTCCTTCAGCACCGGTAATCGACCGCGAGGTTGTCGCTGCTTTCCGCGGAGACGACCTGCTGCAATCCCATTTGCGAGCGAGCTTTCTGCGGATGCTCGCTTTCTTTGGTCTATCCCGTCGAAACGGGGCCATCGTCAAGGGTTCGAACTGGGCCGAACGAAAGCACAACTGGTTCACGCAAGGAACACACAACAACCTGCGTATCACACGCATTCTGAAGAGTCTTTCCACGCTAGGCTTGCGCCAGGACGCGGAAGACTTCCTGGCTTGCCTCGAGGAATTGCGCGATTCAGAGCGGGACTGTGGTATCGACGAGATCGCGTACCGGTATTGGCGTTTTGCGCTGCAAGTTGATGGGCACGCTGAGGAACCAGTAAAAGGCCCGCGCCTTTAGACCTTGATAGCGGTCGAAATACGCGGACTTTTACGTGACAGGTGAGCAGGGGCCCGGTTGACTGCCTATATCCGCTCGAACATCGCCGCAATGCCCTGACCGCCACCGATACACATGGTAACCAGCGCGTAACGACCGCCGGTGCGCTCGAGTTCGTGCATCGCTTTCACGGTCAGGATGCAACCGGTTGCGCCTATCGGATGTCCGAGTGCGATCGCGCCGCCATTCGGGTTCACTTTCTTGCCATCGAGCCCCAGCTCTTTCGATACACCCATTGCCTGCGCGGCGAAGGCTTCATTCGATTCGATCACGTCGATGTCTTTGAGCTGTATGCCGGTCTTTTTCAGTAGTTTCTGCACGGCGCTGACCGGGCCCAGCCCCATGATTTTCGGATCGATGCCGGCGTGGGCGTAACCCAGCAGCCGCATCCTTGGCTTCAAACCTTTTTTCTCGGCAGCGCCGCGTTCCATCAGCACAACGGCGGCCGCCGCATCGTTGATGCCCGAAGCATTGCCGGCCGTGACCGTGCCGTTCTCTTTCTGGAATACCGCGCGCAGTTTGGCCATGCCTTCGATTGTCGATTCGCCGCGCACGTGTTCGTCGCTATCGAAAAAAGTCGAGCCTTTTTTGCTCTTGATTTCGATCGGCAGGATCTGATCCTTGAAGTAGCCTTTTTCCTGCGCCTGCGCCGCGCGCTTATGGCTTTCCACCGCGAATGCGTCCTGCTCTTCGCGCTTCAACCCGCATTTAGCGGCGACATTTTCGGCGGTGATGCCCATGTGGATGGTATCGAACGGATCGGTCAAAGCGCCGACCATCATATCGACCGTGGTGCCGCTGTTCATGCGCTGACCCCAGCGCAGGTTCGGCAGCAGATAACCGCCGCGGCTCATGGACTCGGCACCCCCGGCGACCGCGCAATCGGTATCGCCGAGCATGATGTGCTGCGACGCGCTGACGATCGCCTGCATGCCGCTGCCGCACAGGCGGTTCAAGGTCAGAGCCGGCGTTTCATGCGGCAGGCCGCCATTGACGCAGGCGACGCGGGCGAGATACATGTCCCGCGTCTCGGTGTGGATGACGTTGCCCATGACGCAATGACCGACATCTTTCGGGTCGATCTTGGCGCGCGAAACGGCTTCGCGAATCACCTTCGCCGCAAGATCGGCCGGTGCAAAATCTTTCAGGCTGCCGCCGTAATCACCGATTGCGGTGCGTACGCCACTCAATACCACGACTTCGCGTGCTTCACTCATACTTATTCTCCTGATTGGGAATTAACAAGGGCCGGCTGAACAGCCAATAGAGATTTTACGCCCTGAGAGGCGGGCGGTCGAATCGCCGGCGGATTGGGGGGCGGAGAATGGCCGCGAGGCGTCAGCGGCGCTATAGGAAATTGCGAAGTTTGTTGCCGCGATTGCGCCTGAATTGTCAGCCGGTACGGCCACGACCAATTGGTATGGATGACGAAATCATGGGGCAACATTGGTTCGCCCTGGCCGAGCACTATATTTTTATGCTTAATTCATATAGTGTATTTGCCGTTGACCGATTCAACAAAAAAAACACATAGGGAGCGAAAAAATGAGCTTGTTGCGAGGGACGCTAGCACGGTTGGTCGAACACGGGCCGGGGGAAATTCTCATGTATGCAACGGGCCGGTTCGATCCGGTACGCCGCGCCGCGCGTTTCGCCAACAGCTTCACGCGCAGAAGATCGAGCTTCGATCTTACGCAGACGTTATTTCCGCAACTCGACGTAGAGGAGGCGCTGTCGAGCGTAAATCGCGATGCCCTGTACCCGGATGTCAACCTGCCATTCAGCTCTGTTAAAAACATTCTGGGCCATGCCGAAAATACCCAATGTTTTGCCTATCTGAGAAATACCCGTCAGAAACGTTATTTCCACTATCGTGACCATGAGAAAGCCGAAGCGGATATCGGTCAGACCGTGCTCATGGGCGGGTACGACGACCCGGCATCGCAATGCGCGGCGATTGCCGAAATCCAGAACGATCCCAAACTTCTGGAAATTGCGTCGCGTTATTTGAACGGCGATCCGCGCCTGATCATGCCGCTACTCTGGTGGAGTTTTCCGAAGCAAACTAGCATCGAGGACCGTCTGAAAGCGAAGCAAACGGTGCTATTCCATTTCGACCTGCACGCGTATACATATATATACTTCAATTTCTACATCACCGAAGTCGACGTAACGGCCGGCCCGCATGTTGTCGTGCTAGGCAGCCATAAAGGCAAGAAACTTTCCCATTTGCTCGGCTCCGCGAACCAGTCCGATGAAAACATCATCCGGCATTACGGTCAGGAAAACATCGCGACCATATGCGGCAAGGCGGGCTTCGGATTCATAGAGGATTCCTTTTGCTATCACAAGGCAACCGCGCCGACCCGCAAAAGTCGTCTGATGCTGCAAATACGGATGTCGTGAAGCGGGTCGATCCAGCGGCGGCGCCGTAATTCATCGAATCCGGCAAGCATCAAGGGCCGCCCCCGATGACCGCCTCACCATTGCCGAGGTTGCTGCCGCGCGGTATTCCGAATCGCTGTTGCAGTTCTTCGCGATAAACGCCGGCGCCGCGGTACGCCGGTCGAGAGAGCGTCTCCAACCTCCCTTGATCGGGGCAAGAGCGAACCCGTTCGCGAACCGCGCCGGCGGTGTCAGTCGAAATACGGAAGCGGGGAAGTTCTGCTGGAAGTTGCCCCCAATGCTATGAGGTTTTAGATCAACGATGGCGCGCTCGATGGACGCCCGTCGGGATTTTGATCGGCGGAGGTGGCTGGCCTCAATGAATCGAACAATCTCACAAAAAAACCACAATTGGCACACCGAAGTCTCACAATAGGTTTCGTAAGGTATCGGTCTGGTCGCCACGTCAGGTACGAAGGGAAAGCAGCGATCCAAAGGTCGGCGCGCTCTTTCATGCCTTAATTAACCCCGTTGCTCAAGACTTCGAAAGGAGAAGAAGAACATGTTCGGGAAAGCGCTAAAAGCAGCGCTTGCTGCTCCCAGAAAGACCCGGAATTGGCTGACTTCCTATCATCACAAACACAGAAGCTACGATGACGATAACATGGCGTACCCTTGGCTGAATTCGATTTTCTTCGATATCGTCAGTGCCGGGG
>JACDAM010000050.1 GCA_013695435.1 Burkholderiales bacterium
AAAGCCAACGCGGTCTATTAAAAATGGCCAGCGGCAAGGAAATCCGCACCAAGATACGCAGCGTCCAGAACACGCAAAAGATTACGCGCGCCATGGAAATGGTCGCCGCGAGCAAAATGCGTAAAGCGCAAGAGCGCATGCGTGCGGCGCGGCCATATGGCGACAAGATTCGCAATGTCGCCGCCCACATGAGTTTCGCCAACCCCGAATACCGGCATCCGTTTCTGGTCAAGCGGGCGGAAATCAAGCGCGTCGGCATTATCGTCGTGACTTCCGATAAAGGTTTGTGCGGCGGCCTGAATACCAACGTGCTGCGCCTGGCTTTGAGCAAAATGAAGGAGTGGCAGGCGCAGAACATAGACATCGATGTCTGTGCGATCGGCAACAAGGGTTTAGGCTTCATGCAGCGCCTGCGCGCGAAAGTCGTGTCGCAGGTCACCCATCTTGGCGACCGTCCCGAACTCGACAAATTGATCGGCACAGTCAAGCTGATGCTCGACAAGTATTCGGCCGGTGAAATCGACGCGCTTTACATTTTCTACACCGGCTTCATCAACACCATGAAGCAGGAACCGAACATGGAGCAACTGCTGCCTTTGTCCGGTGAACGTCTCGCCGAAAATCGGAAGGACGATGCGGGCACGAAGGGGGCCGGCGAAATTCGCAGCGGCTGGGATTACATTTACGAGCCGGAAGCGCGCACCGTGATCGACGACGTGTTATTGCGCTATGTCGAGGCGCTGATTTATCAGGCTGTAGCCGAAAATATGGCTTCCGAGCAAAGCGCGCGCATGGTCGCGATGAAAGCGGCCTCCGACAATGCGGGTAACGTCATCGATGAATTGAAGCTGATCTATAACAAGACCCGTCAGGCCGCCATCACCAAAGAACTCGCCGAGATCGTTGCCGGCGCGGCAGCGGTCTAGGGCATTCGATTTTCGCCAGCGCATCAAAGGACGACCTGCGGCGGCGTCCGGACTTACCCGATCACGCGCCTCGCCTCGTCTAAAACTTTTTGAACAGGTAGAAACCGAAATGGATCAAGCAAAAGATCAAGTCAAGAGCAAAGGAAAAATCGTCCAAGTAATCGGCGCGGTGGTCGATGTCGATTTTCCGCGCGAAGGCATGCCGAAGGTTTACGACGCCCTGCACATGCCGGATCGCAACCTGACGCTCGAAGTCCAGCAGCAACTGGGCGACGGCGTGGTGCGCACGATCGCCATGGGCTCAACCGATGGCTTGCGCCGCGGCATGGAAGTGACCGGCACCGGCGCGCCTATCATGGTGCCCGTCGGCCCGGGGACTCTGGGGCGCATCATGAACGTCCTCGGCCAACCGATCGATGATGCCGGCCCGGTGCAGGCCGAGAAGACGATGTCGATACACCGTAAAGCGCCAGATTTCGACGAGCTTGCCGCGAGCCAGGATTTGCTCGAAACCGGCATCAAGGTTATCGATCTGATCTGCCCGTTTGCCAAAGGCGGCAAGATCGGCCTGTTCGGCGGCGCCGGCGTCGGCAAAACCGTAAACATGCTGGAGCTGATCCGCAACATCGCGATCGAGCATTCCGGCTTTTCGGTGTTCGCTGGCGTCGGCGAACGCACGCGCGAGGGAAATGATTTTTATCACGAGATGAAGGATTCCAACGTTCTCGACAAGGTCGCGCTGGTTTTCGGCCAGATGAACGAGCCGCCCGGCAACCGTCTGCGCGTGGGCTTAACCGGGTTGACCATGGCCGAATATTTCCGCGACGAAGGCCGCGACGTGCTGCTGTTCATCGACAACATTTATCGCTATACCCTGGCCGGTACCGAAGTCTCGGCGCTGCTCGGTCGTATGCCGTCCGCGGTCGGCTATCAACCGACCCTGGCGGAAGAAATGGGCCGTTTGCAGGAGCGCATCACCTCGACCAAGAAAGGCTCGATCACCTCGATCCAGGCGGTTTACGTTCCGGCCGACGATCTGACCGATCCGTCGCCGGCGACTACGTTCGCTCACCTGGATGCAACCGTCGTGTTATCGCGGCAAGTCGCCGAGCTCGGCATTTATCCGGCTGTCGATCCGCTCGATTCGACATCCCGCCAGCTAGACCCGCTCGTTGTAGGCGAGGAGCATTACAACGTCGCGCGCTCGGTTCAAAGCACTCTGCAGCGCTATAAGGAATTGCGCGACATCATCGCGATTCTGGGAATGGACGAACTCTCCCCGGAAGACAAACTTGCCGTCGCGCGCGCGCGCAAAATCCAGCGCTTCCTGTCGCAGCCGTTCTTCGTCGCCGAAGTATTCACTGGAAGTCCGGGCAAATACGTTTCGCTGAAGGATACGTTGGCCGGGTTCAAAGGCATTGTGAACGGCGATTACGACAGCTTGCCGGAACAGGCTTTCTACATGGTTGGCACCATCGACGAAGCGGTCGAAAAAGCCAAGAGCCTGCATTAGGGGCCCTCACAGGAGCGAGTCGAATGGCTGCTACCATGCATGTGGATATCGTCAGCGCCGAGGAGTCGATTTACTCCGGCACGGCGGAATTTCTCGTTGCCCCGGCGGAAATGGGCGAAGTGGGTATCTATCCTCGCCATGCGCCGATGATGACGCGCATCCGTCCCGGCGCTGTCCGCGTCAAGAAGCCGGACGAGGCTGAAGAAGAACTGGTTTACGTTTCAGGCGGTTTGCTCGAAGTGCAGCCCGACGTGATCACGATACTGGCCGATACGGCAGTTCGCGGTGCGGACCTCGACGAAGTCAAGGCGCTCGAAGCCAAGCAGAAAGCCGAATCAGCGATGAAGGATCAGGCGTCGAAGCTCGATTTTGCGCGCGCCCAGGCCGAACTCGCTGAAGCGGTCGCGCAACTCGCCGCGATACGCAAATTGCGCAAGACGCGTTGATCGCGCGATACGGGACCAAGTCCTCCGTTTACGCTGCGCTTGTCGAACAAAGCCTACCCAATGAGTTGTCGATAATCCTTCGACAGCGCAGGGCGAATGGGCGTGAATCAGAGCTTCCCTGGCTTCAAAACGTCGTACGCAGCGGCTCAGACCGTCTTATTGTCAGACCACAGCGCTGTCTTCTGAAAATCGATTAATTGCTTGATGCCCGTCTCAGCCAGCGCGAGCATGCTGTCGAGCGCGGCGCGATCGAACGGCGATCCTTCCGCCGTTCCCTGTACTTCGACGAAGCCGCCGCTTCCTGTCATCACGATGTTCATGTCGGTGTCGCAAGCGGAATCTTCTGAATAATCCAGATCCAGCACCGGCTGGTTGCGATACATGCCTACCGACACCGCTGCGATGTGGTCCGAAATCGGCGAAGCCGCGAGTGTGGTTTCGCTCAGTAGAAAACCGATCGCGTCGTGAAGTGCGACAAAAGCGCCGGTGATCGCTGCGGTGCGGGTTCCGCCATCGGCCTGAATGACGTCGCAATCGATCTGGATCGTGCGTTCGCCGATCTGGTTCAAATCGATAATCGAACGCAGGCTGCGCCCGATCAGACGCTGGATTTCCTGGGTGCGGCCGCTTTGCCTGCCCTTGGCCGCCTCGCGCTCCATGCGGCTGCCGGTGGCGCGCGGCAGCATTCCGTATTCGGACGTCAGCCAGCCCTGCCCCTTTCCTTTTAAAAACGGCGGGACCTTGTCGAGCACGCTGGCCGTGCAGATCACCCTGGTATCGCCGAATTCGACCAGCACAGAGCCTTCGGCGTGTCGTGTGTAATGGCGCGTGATTTTGACTTCACGCAGTTCGCCGGGTTGGCGACCGCTCGGTCTCATTGCCGCCCTAGCCCGAATATTTCTTGATCGCTGAATGAATTTCGGCGATCGCACGCTCGATCTCTTCGTCGCTGATGTCGGGTGCTGCGCCGCCTAGGCTGCCGGCCCCGGTATCGCCGAACTGCGTTGTCACGCTGTCCAGTGGCATGCCCGCGGTCGATACGGTATCCGGATCGCCCGCAGCTTTCTGATCCCCCCAATGCATGCCCACCAAGGTCAGGTTGTCGCCATTGGCGCCGCCCCGGAACTCGGCCTGCTCCATCAGCTGACGCGAAGCTTCGATCAGCGGCGACAGCGACATCGTCAACGTCATTTCATCGTCGGACAGCGGCCCCCACAAGCCGTCGCTGCATAACAACAGAGTATCGCCGCGCCGCAAGCCGACTTTTTTGGAAAGCTCGATTTCCGGCGGGTACATACCGCCCAGGCAATTGTAGATTTTGTTGCGATCCGGATGCACGCTTGCGTCTTCCGCGGTAATCGCCTGGGTATCGAGCAATTGCTGGACGCGCGAGTGGTCGCGTGTTTTGGTCAGCAGCGAGGTATTGCGGAAAAAATAAAGCCGGGAATCGCCGGCGTGCGCCCAGTGCGCCGCGCCGTCCTGCACAATGCATGCGACGCAAGTCGTTCGCGGCGTTTCGAGCAAGCCGTGCTTGAGCGCAAAATCGTGAATCGCGTAGTGCGAATCGCTCAGGCTCTCATACAGGAAAGCCGGGCAGTCTTTGAGGCGCGGCGCAGCCTGTCGCTGGAACGAATCGGTCAGGCGCCTGATGGCAATCTGCGCCGCGATTTCGCCGTGCAGGTAGCCGCCCAGGCCATCGGCGACGACCATCAGCAGCGCGTCATGACTGTATGAGTAAGCCATACGGTCCTGATTGGTTTTGCGGCTGCCGATACGGCTGTTCTGGAAGATCGTGAATTTCATGGCCTGCGGCTGCCGATTTTTTCGATCGCGAAACGCATATTGCCGAAAAAGGTTCGTTTGACCGGCGTCAGTTTGCGGCTCAACAACGCCTTTTGCAGCGAGAACACGCTTTGCGGCCGGTCGGTGTGCTCGAGTTGCAGACACCAATCGACGATCTCGAGCAATCCATCGGAAAATCGCCCGCCCCAGAGCTTTTTCGCCGATTCGAGCTTGTCGATCTTCATGCGACCATCGGCCGCCTGTGGCGCATGGCCGGCGAGGCAGGAAAACATGCTGGCGCCGACGCTGTAGATGTCGCTCCATGGTCCGAGCAGATCGTGATTGCGATATTGTTCGGGCGGCGCGAAGCCCGGCGTGTACATCGGCTTTAAGCGCTTGTCATCGACGATCAGGGTTTGGCGAACCGCGCCGAAATCCAGCAACAACGGCGATTTATCGAGGCGGATATAGATGTTCGCGGGCTTGATATCGAGGTGCAGCAAGCGGTGCGTGTGAACCTCGCGCAAGCCATTCAGCAGGTGGCCAAAAATATGCCGGATAAAGTTCTCGCTGATTGCATGCTTATACGTCTGGATTTGCTCCTGCAAAGTCCGCCCGCGCTCGTACTGCATAACCAGATAGACGGTTTCATTGGCGCGAAAAAAATTCAGCACGCGAACCACGTTCGGGTGAACGATGCGCGCCAGCGCACGGCCTTCCTCGAAAAAACAACGCATGCCGTGGCGGAATAACGCGATGTTGTCGGCCGATGTCGCGTGTATGACATCGCCTTGCTCGCGCAAGGCCAGACCGCTCGGCAGATATTCCTTGATTGCGACCGTCACGCCGCTCTCATCCCGGGCCCGATAGACGAGGCTGAACCCGCCACGGCTCAGCAGTCGATCGATACGATAATTCAGTAATTGATAGCCGCTTTGAAGGGGATAATTCGGCGCCGAGCCCATGCGTTATGTTATCTTGTGGCCTGCCCGTCATTGTCGGCGTGTGTCTATCCTCTGTAAAGGCGGCGCGCACTCTTCCTGAATTCTTCAAAACTTATGCAGGTTTTCTGTCGCCCGGATTTAGGTCATGCCGGATAGCGCGCGTTCCGGTGTTTACAGCATGACAGGCTATGCGGCGGCCGGCAGTGAGCTGCCGGGCGGTGCGCTCGCCATCGATTTGCGCGCCGTGAATCACCGCTATCTCGATATCCAGTTCCGCATGCCGGATGAACTGCGCCAGTTTGAACCGGCGTTGCGCGAAGCAATCGCGAGCCGTTTGCAGCGCGGCAAGGTCGACTGCCGGATCAGTTTGACCGCACCGGCGAGCGCAACGTCGGCGGAGCCCAGGCTGAATCGCGAGTTGTTGCAGCAACTCATCGCGCTGCAGCGCGATGTGCGCACCGTCAGCGCTGCAGCGCGCGAACTGAGCGTCGGCGAAATACTGCGATGGCCGGGCGTGATGGCGACTGATACGCTGACGCTCGAAGCGCTGCGTGAAAGTTGCCTCGCCTTGCTTCGTAAAGTGCTCGATGAGTTCGAAGCAGCGCGCAGGCGCGAGGGCGACAAGCTGACAGCGATGCTGCTCGACCGCGTCTCGCGCATGGAACATCGCGCGGCCGAGGTCGCGCCGCGCTTTCCGCAAATGATCGCTGCGTATCAGGACAAGCTGGCCAACCGCGTGCGCGAAGCCGCTCTTGCCGTCGATGACGATCGCATACGGCAGGAACTGGTGATGTTCATCGCCAAGATCGATGTCGATGAAGAGTTGACCCGGCTCGGCGCGCACCTGGCCGAGATCCGGCGCATCCTCGAACGCGGCGGCGCGGTCGGCAAGCGGCTCGATTTCCTGATGCAGGAACTGAACCGCGAAGCCAACACCCTGGGGTCGAAGTCGATCGACGTGGAAGTCTCAAAAATTTCGATGGACCTGAAGCTGCTGATCGAGCAGATGCGCGAGCAGATCCAGAACCTGGAATAAGGAGGAGCGTGGCGAGTCTTTTCATCGTCAGCGCACCTTCCGGCGCCGGCAAAACCAGCGTAGTCCGCGCAGCTCTTAGCGCCGAGCCGGCAATCCGGCATTCCGTCTCTTGTACGACAAGGCCGCCGCGCCCCGGCGAAGTGTCCGGCAGCGATTATTTTTTTGTCTCGGAGTCGGAATTCGAGTGCATGGCGGCAGCCGGCGAGTTCCTCGAGGAGGCTATGGTTCATGGCAATCGATACGGCACGCCGCGCGACCAGATCGAGCGCTCGGTAGCCGCAGGGCGCGATATTGTGCTCGAAATCGATTGGCAGGGCGCAGCCGCAATCCGGCGTCTGGTGCCGTCCGCGGTCAGCGTTTTCATCCTGCCGCCATCGCTGGCAGCGCTTGCCGAGCGCTTGCAATTGCGTCGCCAGGATGACGCCGGGGTCATCGCGCTGCGGCTTGCCGTCGCCCGCGACGAGATCGCGCACGTGTCTGATTTTGATTATGTTATTATGAATGACGAGTTTGAGCGCGCGGTCCAGGATGTGCTCGCGATTATCCGCGCGGAACGTTTGAAACGCGCTCCGCAATTATCACGCTACGCCGGGTTGCTGAAGAAATTGCAGTCAGGCTAGCCAACCGACAAGGAAACCATGGCGCGCATCACCGTTGACGACTGTTTGCACCATATCCCGAATCGCTTCGAGTTGACGCTGGCGGCGACTTTTCGCGCGCGTCAGATTGCGACCGGCGCGACACCGATGGTGGAAATCAACAAGGACAAGCCGACGGTGGTTGCGCTGCGCGAAATCGCGCTCGGCAAGGTCGGCGTCGAGATTTTGAACAAAGGTCAGGCCTGATCCGGCAGTAACCTGGGTCACCAGCAACGTTCCCAAAACTTGAAAGTCTTATCCTCGATTCCAGACTTGACGCGCCTATCACCCCATGCGCCAACATGGGCGCGCTCTTGCCTTCGTAGCACGTCGCGCGGGTAACTGCCGACCGGAGTGAACCGTGTCCGAAGCGGTGCTGCTGTTCAAGGAGCTGTCCGGCTATTTGAAGCCCGAGGACGTAGCACAGCTTGAAACCGCCTACCAGTTCAGCGAATCCGCGCACGAAGGACAATTCCGCCGCACCGGCGATCCGTACATCTCGCACCCGCTGGCAGTCGCCAAAATCCTCGCGCAGTGGCATCTCGATGCGCAAGCGCTGGCAGCCGCATTGCTGCACGATGTCGTTGAAGACACGACTGTCACCAAGGAACAGATTTCCGCCAAGTTCGGCAAGCGCGTCGCCGAACTCGTGGATGGCGTCAGCAAGCTCGACAAGATAGAGTTCCAGAGCGCCGAAGACGCGCAGGCGGAAAACTTTCGCAAGATGCTGCTGGCCATGGCGCGCGATGTTCGCGTGATCCTGATCAAGCTCGCCGATCGCCTGCACAATATGCGCACGTTGACCGCGATGCAGCCGGAAAAGCAGCGCCGCATCGCTCGCGAAACGCTGGAAATCTACGCGCCGATCGCCAATCGGCTCGGCCTGAACGCTGTGTATCAGGAGCTCGAAGAACTCGGCTTTTGTCACATGCACCCGCTGCGCGCGCGTGTGCTGACAAAAGCGGTCAAGGCGGCGCGCGGCAACCGGCGCGAGGTCGTCGGTAAAATCCAGAAAGCGGTCAAGAAAAAGCTGCGCGACGCCGGCATCGAGGCGGTCGTCACCGGCCGCGAAAAATACGTGCACAGCATTTACCGCAAGATGCTCGAAAAAACCTTGAGCTTTGCCAAGGTGCTCGACATCTACGGCTTCCGCATCATCGTCAACGATGCGGCTTCGTGTTATCTGGCGCTCGGCGCGCTGCACAACCTTTACAAACCGATTCCGGGGAAATTCAAGGACTATATCGCGATCCCGAAAGCCAACGGCTATCAGTCGTTGCATACCACGCTGTTCGGGCCGTTTGGCGCGCCGCTCGAATTCCAGATCCGCACGGCCGATATGCACAAGGTAGCCGAGGCCGGCGTCGCTTCGCACTGGTTATACAAAACCGACGCAAGCCTGAATCAGTTGCAGCAGAAGACGCACCAATGGCTGCAGAATCTACTTGAAATCCAGTCCGAGAGCGGCGATTCGACCGAATTCCTCGAACATGTCAAAGTCGATCTATTCCCCGACGAGGTTTACGTGTTCACGCCGAAGGGCACGATCAAGGCGATGCCTCGCGGCGCGACCGCGGTCGATTTCGCCTATGCCGTGCACACCGATATCGGCAATCATTGCGTCGCCGTCAAAATCAATGACGAACTGGTGCCGCTGCGCAGCGAACTGCGCAACGGCGATCGCGTGGAAATCATTACTGCGTCCAACGCGAACCCCAATCCGGCGTGGCTCAATTACGTGGTGACCGGGCGCGCTCGCTCGCACATCCGACACTTCCTGAAAACCGTGCAATATGACGAATCGGCGCAGCTCGGGGAACGCCTGTTGAATCAGGCGCTGATACCGCTGCAGTCGAGCGCCGCCGGCATCGCTTCGATTTCGTGGGACAAGCTGTTGCGCGATTGCGGCGTCAAATCGCGCGAGGAAATTTTCGCCGATATCGGGCTCGGCAAGCGACTCGCGGCGCTCGTCGCGCGCCAGCTGCTTTCGTTGAGCGAGGCGGCGCCCGCCGAAAACCGCTTCCCCGGGGCTATGCTGATTCGCGGCTCGGAAGGCATGGCCGTGCAATTCGCAAGGTGTTGCAGGCCGATTCCCGGTGATCCAATTCTAGGCTCGATCAAGAAAGGCCAGGGCATGATCATCCATACCCACGACTGCCCGGTCATCGCCAAATCGCGCGGCGATCCGGATAAATGGCTGGACGTCGAATGGGATGACGAGACGCACAAGTTGTTCGACGTCAGCATCAGGCTGGTGGTCGCGAATCAGCAAGGCGTATTGGCGCGCGTCGCCGGCGCGATCGCCGAAGCCGGCTCCAATATTCACAACGTCGGCATGGAAGATGGCGAAATGACCGCCTATACCACGATGAACTTCACACTACAGGTTCGCAACAGGATGCATCTGGCGCAGCTCATGCGCAGCTTGCGGCGGATTCAGGAGGTCGTGCGGATTACGCGGGCGAAAGGCTGACATCCGAGCAAACGGCGAATAACCGGTCAACAGCAAGGGCTTTCACCGTTGCTGTTTACCAGTCAACGACTGCAGATGCCGAAGCCGTCCTGCCAGCCTTGAGCGAATTGCGGATCCGATTTGAAGCGCGCTTCGTCACGCGTGCCGCGCCTGTTTTTGGCCGCATTGCAGCCATCGGCGTAGCCATCGCGGAATGCAGGCGGGTAACCGGACAGATTGACACCGGGCGCTTTGGCGGTCGCCGGTTTGGCCGGCGTCGTCGGCGCGCGCTGGGTTGCCGCGCAGGCCGTCAGCGTTGTCAGCGCGGCAACCGCCAGTAGATTCTTCAGTGTTCGGTCCATGTTCTCTTGATTCAATCAAGCGCGACCATCGCGTCGTTGACCAGCTTTACCCGGTCACCGATATCGAATGGAGGCTTCAGCCTATGATAGAGGACTTCAGTGGTGCCGTTGTTCATACGCACCAGAACTGCGTATCGGCTTGGCAGTTTTGTATCGTCCACGCGAGCAGGCAGAGGCTCGCCCGGCGCGCTTTTAGCGATTCGGACAGGCATTACTCCGTCCAGATTGCCCGGCTGCTGGACGGCTTCGACCACACCGCATTCCGCACACGTCGCCAGAGATTGGGCGTAGGCGCTGGATGCTTTTTCATCCGGCGAACTGTCGGGCGAGTACTGCAGAATCTCGACAATGCCGACGATACTGAGCGCGACGAACGAAAATGCGCCGAGTACGAGTAGTGGGTACAGGTAACCTTCCCGGGTGTCCATACAAATGAATGAGCATGTGAAATTAAATTGATTGACGTCCTCCCTGCAAGGAGTATGCCCAAACAGAACATCGCTGCTATTCATGCTGTTACAAGAGACTCGCAGCACCTGTACGTCCCGATGATGTGGGGGTTTGGCGACAGCCCTGGCGCGAATCGTCAGACCGAGGTTCCAACAGGCCTAAACTTTTGCTGCTTTGAAGCTGGCCGGTTCGAGTTGGTGCCTTTGCAGCAGCTTGTAAAATTCGGTGCGATTGCGTTTCGCCAACCGTGATGCCTGGCTGACATTGCCGGCGGTAATCTTCAGAAGCTGGGCGAGATAATCGCGCTCGAAGCGTTTGCGCGCCTCGTCGAACGAAGAAAACTCCTCGGTTTGCCTGCTGATCGCGCTTTGCATCAAGCTCGCGGGAACGATGGACGTGGTATTCAAGGCGACCGTTTGCTCCACGACGTTGTAGAGTTGGCGGATGTTGCCCGGCCACGATGCAGTCAACAGCATCTCGAGGGCCTCCGGCGCAAAGCCATTGATTTCCTTTTTATAGCGCGCGGCGAGCGTCATCAGAAAATGCGAGGCGAGGAGCGGAATGTCCTCGCGGCGTTCGGCCAGCGGCGGCAGCGCGAATGAGATCACGTTCAACCGATACGACAGATCCTCGCGAAACCGGCCGCCGGCTATTTGCTCGTCGAGGTCGCGATGCGTTGCGGAAATGACGCGGACATCGACAGCCACAGTCTGCGTCGAACCGACCGGCCGCACTTCGCGTTCCTGCAGCACGCGCAGCAGTTTGACTTGCAGCGGCAACGGCATATCACCGATTTCGTCGAGAAACAGCGTGCCGCCGCCCGCTGCCTGAAACAGGCCTTTGTAATCGCGCGACGCTCCCGTGAACGAGCCTTTGACGTGACCGAACAGTTCCGATTCGAGCAGCGGCTCGGGGATGGCGCCGCAGTTGATCGCGACGAATTCGCGCGAACGGCGCGGGCTTGCATTGTGTATGGCTTTCGCCAGCAATTCCTTGCCGGTGCCGCTTTCGCCGAAAATGAAAACGCTGGCGTCGCTTTCGGCGACCAGCCTGGCTTTGGCCAGAATATCCTCGACGACCGGGCTGCGCGTAATGATCTCGCGGCGCCAGTCCAGCCTTTCGCCGCTGTCCGCCGACTCGTTCGAGCCGCCGCTCAAGCTCAACGCCTGCGCGACTTGCTGCAGCAAGGCCTTGCCGTCGAACGGCTTGGTCAGATAGCCGAACACGCCGCGCCGGGTCGCGGCGACCGCATCCGGAATCGAGCCGTGCGCAGTCAGCACGATGACCGGCAGCACGGGATTGGTCTTGTGGACAGCGTCGAACAGCGCCATGCCGTCCATGCCGCCCATGCGCAAATCGGTGATCAAAAGCTGCGGGCGGATCTGCGTCAAATGGGCCAGTGCTCTCTCGCCGCTGTCGGCTGCACTGACTTCGTAGCCGGCCGAGTTCAGCCGGATCGACAGCAGCTTCAGTAAATCGGGGTCGTCGTCGACGATCAATATTCTGGGCTTTGCGTTCATCGGGTCTTGAGTGAATTGCCGCTTTCGCGTTCGATCAGATTTTTTTCCAGGGTTTTCAAGGCTTCGAGCTTTTGTTCGAGCGCGCGGTTGCGTTCGGCTTCGTCCAGCAAGGCATCCTTGAGCACACGCATCTCTTCCTCGGCCTCGTGCTGGGCGGCGAGCAGGATGCTGATCACATAGGCGATCGGGCGCAGCCGGGAGCGCGGCGATTTCTCTTTCAGGATCGGATCGATCAGCGATTGCGCGCGCTCTCCATCGTGGAATGTCGAATCGGGAACGCTGAGCAGCATCGCGAGCTGCAGCCGCACGTACTCGCTTCTGTCGTGGTTCCAGGTTCGCTTCAGCAGTTCGTATTCCTGCAGCCGCTCAGGGCTGGTCAGCTTCTGCACCTCTTCGAAATATGTCAGCAGCTTGTCGATTCCACTGAGCGCGCGCTCGTTCGTTGTCTCCATGGAACCCGGCGCGGGACCTGCCGCAACGTCAATTTTCACCGGCGCGTTTTCAGCCGGCTGAGGAGCCGCCTTCGCCGAAAGCACTATCGGAGTATGCACACTTCCCTTGCGCACGCCGGTTGCGGCCACCCAGGCGCTGAATTCGGTCGAGCCCGATGCCGCCGACGCGGACGCCGCGGCTGCAAACGCCGCCAATAGCGCACATCGGCCGACCAGCACGCTTACGCGCGTCATGCCGGCTCCGCATGATTGGCTGGCAAGGTGATGCGAAAGTGCGCGCCGCGCGTGATCGGATCGATGAGCTTGATCGTACCGTAATGCGCCATCACGTATTCGCGGACGATAGAGAGCCCGAGACCGGTGCCTTTCACATACCCTCCCTGTTTCGCGGCGCCCTGGTAGAACGCGTCGAAAATCTTGTCCTTGTCATCGGGTGCGATACCCGGGCCGCAATCGATCACTTCCAGCACGATCTCGCTATCGTGGCGGCGCGCGCGTATGCGAATGGTTTCGCGCTGCGGCGAAAACTTGACCGCGTTCGACAGCAGATTTGCGATAACGATCTTGATTTTCTCCGGATCGCCGTCGAGAATGATTTCCGGACAGGCGATGTCGAGTTTGATGCCTTTGGCGCGCACCGTCAGCATCTGTTCCGACGCGACCTGCTCGATCAGCGGCTTGATTCTGACCGGCTGCCAGTGCAGATCGGATTTCTGAAACTGCACAGCCTGGTAATTCAGCATGCCCTCGATGACCCGCTGCAGTGCGATGCCGTTATGGCGCAGGATTTCGACGACCTCGCGCTGCTGCCGGCTGAGTTTGCCGACCAAGCCTTCGGACAAGAGTTCGGTGCCTTCGCGCACGGCAGTCAGCGGCGTTTTCAGTTCGTGCGAAACATTGCGCAGGAATTTGCTTTTTTGCTCTTCGAGCTCGATCAGGCGCAGCCGCATCCAGTCCAGCCGTTTGCCGAGATATTCGAGATCCTGCGGACCATTGACGACGATCTGCTGGCCGAATTCGCCATCGCCCAGGCGCCGGATCGCGCTGTCGATCTGCACGATAGGCCTTGAAATCAGGATGGAAAAGCCGATCACGAGAAATAGCGCGACGGGAATCATCGCCAGCAATTGCCAGAAGATAATGTAGCGCGCCTTGACCGCGATCTTCTGCATGGCGTCGACTTCGCGGTCGATCAGATCGCGGCTGCGGGCCTCCAGCGCCTGCGCCAGATTGGACAGCGGCACGAACGCCTCGACAGCGCGCTTCAGTTGCTCGGGTTCACTGCGGTTTTCCGTCAGCGTTGCGTAGATCTTGCGTTCGCGCTGGCGAATCTGGTCGAGTTCGCTCATTTGCGCCAGGTCGAACGGCAGGCTGGCAAATTCGGCTGCGGTGTTCCTGAACTTCTCGCGCACCGTCAAATAGGCGTCGAATAAGGTCTGATCGCCGAGAATTACGAACTGGCGCGCATTGCGCTCCATCGTCACGATCAGTTCGATCAGGGTGCGGCTGTTGTGCGTCGCCTGGACCGCCTGATAAACAGCTTCCTGGCTCTTGTCCGCCAGGCGGTCCACGGTGATCGCGTTATTGATCAATGCCGCGAAAAGCGGCAATACGACCAGCGAAAAGCCGATAAAAATCAGCTTTAGAAAGGATTTCGGATAGTAGAACCGCATGATGAGAGCAGAGCGGAATGAAACGACGCCGGCTAACGTCAGGTTGGCAGGACTAGATTACTATCAAAACCGCGCGCAGGACAATGCGCGTTGCCCGGCGCTTCAATCGCCGGGTTCTTCTGTCCGGGTCAGTTCACGCGGATCTATCTGGATCGGCTCAAGCCGATGTGCGATTTCGCGCTGTTTCCACCCGGACAGAACGTTCTCGCGGAGCATGCGCGCATAGTCGCAAGGTCGGTCGATATCCCACAGCGGCGTCGTTTCGTGCCAGCGCCAGCCTAGCGACTGCAGGCGGTTTCGGGTCTGCGCCAGCACGGTTTCAGTGCTCCAGGCGATGCGCTCGAACACGACAGACGAAAAGCGGGTAAGCCCGAGGAGTACGTAGCCGCCATCCTCGGCGGGTGTCATCACCGCGTCGTGCCCTGTTTTCAGCAGCGCCGCGGCTTCGCGCAGATGGAGCGCCGTCAGCGCCGGGCAATCGCAGCCGATCGCGATTGCCCGATCGGTGCAGCGCAAAGCCGCCGCGAAGGCGTGCGCCATTCGATCGCCGAGACTGCCGGGGATCTGGCTGCGCAAAGCGCAGCGCTGGCTGTATCGCTGGAAAAAAGGATGCAAATGCGACGGTGCACACCACAGTTGAACTGCGTTCGGCGCTGCTGCCAGGGCGGTGGCCAGGGTATGGTCGAGCAGGCTTTCGTGCAAGGCCGCCGCTGTTTCCGCCCCCAGAGCCGGAATCAGGCGCGTCTTGACTCGCCCGGGAACCGCAGCCTTGGCAAATACCAGAATGCGGCAATCGGTGTCCCCGCCGTCGATGCGGTCAACGATGCTGCTGGCCGGCATAAATCTTCGCGAGGAGATGCGGGCTGGCGCCGCAACGGTAAGCGAGGCGCAAACGCCACATCAGCAAAATCGTGCGCATGGCGCCGTTTTTTTCCCAGCGCCGACTCGAACTCTCGACCCGCTCACGCAGGCAACGCGGCCGGGCAAGACGTTTCAATCGTTTGCTGAGCGCCAGATCTTCCATCAAAGCGATTTCAGGGAAGCCACCGGCCGCGTCGAACAACGAGCGGCTGACGAATATCGCCTGATCGCCGGTTGCAATACCGGACAGGCGCGAGCGCCAGTTCATCATGAACGCGACCACGCGCAATGTTCTGGCGGAGCCGGATAGACGAATGTCGAAGCGCCCCCAGCACTGGTCCGCGGCATCGCTGCAATGCTTCAGAATCAAGCGATCGGCGCTCTCCGGCAAACGCGTATCGGCGTGCAGGAACAACAGCATCGAATGGCGCGCGATCGCGGCGCCGGCATTCATCTGCCGCGCGCGCCCGTTGCCGGTACGAACGATATGATCAGACCATGGACGGGCTACACCCAATGTCGCATCCGCGCTGCCGCCATCGACAACGATCACTTCGTGGCCGCGCGCGCGCAGGATTTGCAGCGAACGCAGAGTTGCGGCGATCTCCCCGGCCTCGTTCAGCGTCGGAATGATGATCGACAGCATGACGGACGCGCACCGTCAAACCTTCACGATTTCAGCGCGCCGCCGCAGCTGCTGCCCTGACCTGCCGTGCAGCCGTAGCAGTGATCCTTGACGACGATCGCATTGTTGCTTAGATCGACATCGACAAGATCAGTCAAACGCAGGCGGGATTTGCCATCGTGCTGCAAAGGCAGGCCGAGCATCTGATTGAAATCGCAGTCGTAAACGTACCCCTGCCAATCGACGCTGATCAGCGAACGGCACATGACGCCATCCAGATTCCCGGCGCGGTACGAAGAGCGCAGCAAATTCATGTAGCCGCCGAACTGCCCTTTCGATACAAGCGTGCTGCCGAAACGCGCGATCGGCATGTTGGCGAGCGTATAGAGCTGGTTGAATTCGACGCCCCACGCCTCGCGCAGGCGCACGCGGTAATCGGCTTCGAGCGCGACTTGATCGGGCGGCAGCGTAGCCCCCTGCGGATTGAAAACGAGATTCAGCACGAGGCTGGACTCCGGCTGCGCATAGCCAAGCCCATTCAAGCGCCGCAATGCGCGTATGCTCGCGGCGAACACGCCGTTGCCGCGTTGCCGGTCGACGTTTTCCGCCGCATAACACGGCAGCGAAGCCGCAACTTCGACATTGTGCCCGGCGAGGAACGCGGCGAGATCTTCGCGGCCCGGCTCTTCGAGTATGGTCAGATTGCAGCGATCGATAACGCGAACGCCGAGATCGCGCGCGGCGCGCACGAGATCGCGAAAATGCGGATTCAATTCGGGCGCGCCGCCGGTGATATCGAGCGTGCCCACCCGCGCCGCGCGCAGATAAGCGATGACATCGTCCAGCGTTTCGCGGCTCATCTCCTCGGTGCGCGTGGGGCCGGCATTGACGTGGCAATGCAGGCAAGACTGATTGCAGCGGTAACCGAGATTGACTTGCAGGGTTTCGGTTTTTCGACGGCGGATCGGCGGAAAGTCGCTGGCTTCCAGCAAAGGGAGAGTGGCGTGCATGGATAAGTGTAAACAGCTTAACGGATATCGCTGAAAAAGCGTTGCGCCGGCAGGCGCGCCAGCGGCAAGCGCAGTTCGAAGCACAGCATGATTAAGAATACGCGGCCGAAACTTTTCCAGATGCCCATGCGCAAAAACTTGCGCGCGTCGGTCACAACAAAGCTGTCGAGCAATACCGGACGCGTCGCCTGCACCAGCTTCTGGCTGAACAGCACATCCTCGAGTATGGGCTGCGCCGGAAAGCCGCCGAGCGCCTCGAACATTGCGCGGCGCACAAACATGGCTTGATCGCCATAAATGATCCGTGTCCAGCGGCAGCGCAGATTGTGCAAACGGGAAATCAGGCGCAGACGCCAGTCGTTGCCGGAAAAGCGCTGCCCGAAACAGCCGGCGTGGTGATTGGCATCCAGCCCCTGTATCGTCGCCAAAGCATGATCCGGAAGCAGGGTATCGGCGTGCAAAAACAGCAACCATGTGCCCTTTGCCATCGCCGCGCCTGCGTTCATTTGTAGCGCGCGCCCTTTGGGTGCGACCAGCAAACGCACGCGAGGTTCGCGCATTGCCAGCTCACGCGTGTCGTCGCTGCTACCGCCGTCTACGACGATGACTTCGAAATCGTCGCTTTGCGCGAACAGGCGCGCGAGCGTCGCCGGCAACGCGCAGCTTTCGTTGTACACCGGAATGATGACCGAAATCACGTCAATATCACGCGCGGCGGCGCCAGAAAAGCGGGCAGGCCGATGCGCGACTGCTCGATGTATTCGGCGATCTCGGCATTGAAATCGCCGAACAGCTCGCTGCAGGCACGCAGAACCGCATCGCTCAAATCGCAATAGCCGGCGCACGCGGCGCCCAATCCGGCGCGCTCAGCGTCCGATGCAATCAGGCGCTGCAGGGAGCGCACACCGAATTCGTGATGCGCATCTTCCTGGCGCAGCAGGATGCGGCGCAGCGGCGCAAAGCGCTTCCCGTGTTTGCTCAGACCGATGTCGAGCTTGCCCAGGACAACTGCGCCCAGGCCCTCGAACACGACCTGCATGCCGACCAGCGAACGCGTGAATTCGCGTTCAGCGAGATCGGTTCCGATGCGCTCGGCATAACGTCGCAGCGCGCGCTTCACAGCCGCCGGC
>JACDAM010000051.1 GCA_013695435.1 Burkholderiales bacterium
GGCGCGGTGCGAATGAATCCGGATTAAGACGGTGACAATATTTTCGTAACGCCGCGGCAGAGATCAGCGACGCGCCGATCGACCGATGATACGTGCTTCGCTCAGCGTCGCTTTGCCAGCGCCGCGCCGAGTTCGGCTTCCGACAATTGTTCGCCTCCTTCCCTGGCGTGCTGCGACATGACGGTGACGTGCGGATACGGAATGTCGATCTTGTTTTGATCGAAATCAGCCTTCAGGCGGCGCAGGAATTCGCGCTTAACGTTCCATTGTTCGAGCGGCAGCACCTTGAAGCGGCCGCGGACGAGAATGGCCGAGTCTGCCCATTGCTCGACGCCGGCGAGTTCGAGCGGCTCGAGAATTTTCTGGCCGAATACGTCGTCGGCTTGCAGTTCCGCGCCGACTTCCTGCATGCGCAGGAAAATCTTGTCCAGATTCTCGTTATAGCCGACGCCGATCTCGACGACGGCAAAAGCGAATCCGCGGCTCTTGTTGGTTACGGTATTGATTACGCTGTTTGGAACAAAGTGCACGTCGCCGGCGTAATCACGCAAACGGATGTAGCGCAGCGTCACCTCCTCGACCAGTCCGCCCTTGCCGCCGAGTTCGACAATGTCACCCTGGCGCACCTGGTTCTCAAGCAGCAGAAAAAAACCAGTGAAATAGTCCTTGACCAGGCTTTGCGCGCCGAATCCGACAGCGAGACCGACTACGCCGGCGGTGGCAAGGATAGGCGCGATCGAAATGCCGACCTCATTCAACACCAGCATGCCGGCGACAACGGTGATCACGACGGTCGCGATATAGCGGAACACCTGGCTCAGAGTCTCCAGCCTTTTGCGGCCTTCAAGATCGTGCGTCTGGTGGCCCATTGCCTGGTTAAACAGCTTGATGGCCTTGCGCGCGCCGAACAGCAACAGCCACGCCAGAAACAGGATCAGGGTAATGCGCAGCAAAACGCCGCCGACGACCTCCCATGCATAGAGACTGCTGATTCGCTCGATGATCGTGTTCATGCTCTTGTCATAGTCAGAGTTGGATGGATACCGCTAATCGAACGAGAACGAGTAAAACAAGTCGACAGCGCTGTCGGTGCCGGCGGTGCCGCGCACCGACCAGCGCGGGGTCAGCGCGTAATTGACTTTGACCAGGTTGGCGGCCCCGCTCAGGCTCTGCTCGTAGTTCACATAGACACGCGAGGACAACCGTTTGCCGAGCGAGAGCACCGATTGTTCCAGCCCGGCGCCGCTTTTGATCGCGACTTCATCGAGCCCGGTGGCGCGGGCGATCTGCGATTGCAGCGATGCCGATTCTTCGTTCCCCAGCAATCCATCGGCGGCCGCCGACAATACGCTGAGCTCGGCGCCGCTGCCGCCCTCGAGCCCGTGTCCGGAAACCAGCCACGATAGTTTCTCGGCATCGGGAACGTTCGGCGTCGACACCAGTTGCGCGCGCGGCGCTATCGCGGTTCCGGTGATGGCGATGCCCGCTTCAACCGCATCCCGTTCGAACTCCGGAATCTTGCGCACGGCGAGGATGTTGAGCGCCGGATTGTTGATTGGCCCGGTAAAGGTGAGGACGCCGCGCTCTATGCTCAGCTTCTGGTTGTAGGCGGCATAGCTGCCATAGGCGGCGATGCCGCCCTCTGCTGTCGGCGCCTGGCGCGGCGTCGCGCGCACCCGCAGCGCGCCGACGAGTTGAGCGTCGAGGCCGCGCCCGCGCAGGCGGAAATTGCTGCCGAGATCGAAACTGACGTCGACATCGGCGCGCAGCGCGTCCGACTTTCCGGCCTTTCCAGACTTTCCGGTTTCCGCGCCGACAATGACGATGTCATCGCTCATGGTCGGCGCGCCCTGTTTCGGCAGAACGATCAAGCCGCGATCGGCGCTCAATTTAGCGTCGATGTCCAGCCTCCCGTTGGCCAGGGCAACGTTACCCTGGCCGCTGACCGTCAACTGACGATCGGGACGGGCCAGCGCGCGGAACTGGCTGACATCAATGGCGAGCCGCATGCTGGGCGTGCCGCCCTGCCAGCCGACTGCGCCGGTCGCGGCCACGCGGCCATCGCCGGCGTGCATGACGAGTTGCTGGATCAGCAGTTGCTCGCCGGCAAACGCCGCTTGCAGGGCGCCGTTTTCGAGATCGACGCCGTACTCGGGCAATGCGACTTGCAGGTTCTCTCCGCGCACCGTTCCATTCAGATTGGGCTCGCGGACCGTGCCGTCCGCCGTGACTTTGACGGCCAGCGCGCCGCCGAGATCGATGCCGGGTCGCTGCTGCGCAAGAAATGCTTCCAGCCACTCGAGCGATGGTATCGCGGCGTTGGCCCGAAGACTGAATGGAGCGTCGCCAGCTATGCCCCAACGGCCATCACGCCGGCTGATGCGCGTCGCCGCTTTGCCGTCGACCGTTGCAATTGCCGATTGCAGCGACAACGCCGCGTTGATCTTACTGCGTTCGATAATCGTGTCCAGCGTCAGCTCGCTGAGTTTCAACGTCATTTGCGGCTCAGTCAGCGCCAGGTCGCCGCCTTCGCGCCAGATGCGCAGCTTGCCGTCAATCGCGCCGCCGCTTTTACTATCAGCGCCACTATCAGCGGCAAGTTTCCATTCGCCGGCGAGCAGCAAACTCGATGACAGCGGCAATTTCGAAGCGTCCGCGGCGCGGGAATTCGCGAGCGCGATCAGGTACGAAGCCGGAAATTTCGACAGGCTGCCGACGCTGCTGAAACGCGCGCCTGATTTCTCCAAGGTTGTGATCGTGAACACGCCGTCGGCGAAATCCACGACGGCGTTCCTGAGCGCGAAGTTGTCCTGATGGAAAGCCAATGCCGCGGGTGCGCGCAGCGTCGCCGGGTAAGCGCCGCCGTTGACCATGCGATTGACCGTTCCTTTCCAGCCATTGTCTTCGCGCCATGCCCCGTTCAATGCGGCGCTCAGATCTACCGTCTCATTGCGTGCGGCAATGGTGAACGTGTGTTGCTCGCGCGTACCGTCGAGCGCGAAGCGCGCATCGCGCAGGTTCAGCTTCGGCGTCGCAATACCCGATGCCCGGACATCGGCCTGTACCTTTCCGGCGAGGCCGTTGGCGAGCTGGCCGCTACCAGATACCTGCGCGATATCGTACTCCCCGAACAACCTGAGCTTGTCGCCCTTGCCGCGAAAGCTCAGCGCCGGCGCCTTGAATGTGCCTTTGAGCGAGCCATCGCCATGCAGCGAACCGGCGAAGTCAGGCCCGAATGTGCTGAGCTGGGGCGCTGCGATTTGCCATTGCAACTGATCCTGCGCGGCGCCTAAAGCGCCTTCCAGTTGCAGCCGGTTGCGCCCCGCGTTGATCGCCACATCAACGCCGGAAACGCGATTCGGCACGGCGTTCAGCCGCCCCGTGGCATTCAATTGCTGATTCGCAATCGTGCTGTCGTAAATATTGAACTGCGTCGCGATCTTCCACTGTGGGTAGATCGAACCGCTGGCGTCGAAGCGGCCGTTGATCAGCGCCGGCGGCAGTTTGGCAGCGTCCTTGCCAAGATGCCTGGCCAACTGCACGGGATCGAATCGTTCGATTGTTCCGCTTGCCTTGAATTCACGCGCTTCGGATAACGCTACCGTGCCGTCAAGCTCCAGTTTGGTGCGGCCGAGCCGCACCAGCAAATCGCCCCCGCTGAGCTGCTTGCCATCGGTCTTGATTTTGCCGCTCGCCGACAGCGGCTCACCGAAAATGCGGCTGTCATATACGGAAATGCTGCCGGAAATGCTCGGCTCCGGCGCGAGGGATCCTTTCGCCGCAAGCTTGCTGTTGATCTGCGCTTTCGGATAATCGCCGAATTGCGATGGATCGAGGCGCGTCAGCTTTCCCGTGACATCGAAGCGCTGCTCGCCGTCGAGCGCGATTTCGCCTTGTGCGAAAAGCTCGCCGCCACCGGCTTGTGCGCGCAGCTCGCGCACGTGCAACAGTTTGTCGGCCAGGCTGGCGTCGATTGCGAAGCGATAGCGATCTTCGCTGAGCATAGCCTTTACGACCTGCCGGTCGGCGCCGCTCGTCAAGTCGATATCGCCGGCGAGACGGGTTTCCTTGAGTTTGCCGTGCAAGCCGCGCAAATTCAAGGCCGAGGTCGACAATGCCAGTTGCAGTTTTGGCTTCTGCTCGCTATCGGCGCGCCACAAGCCGTCGCCACGCAACTGGCCGGCTTCGCCGAAATCGAGATCGATCGCCGCCAGCTTCAATTGTTCCGCGTCGCCGGAAAATTTCGCTTTGACTTCCTGCAATGGCAACTGGTCCTGGTCTATCTTGCCGGCCAGCGTATTGCGAATCACGACATCGCCGGCATATGCCTCGTTTTCGATGCCGTGCGCCGTCAGCTCCACGGTGAGATTGGCGGCGGGCAGCGTACCGCGCCATGCGCGCGGATCGATATCGCGCGCCCGAATCCGCACGTGCTTCAGCGGCACGGGCTGAAACGGCGTCAGCGCAATGCCGGCATCGACGGTAGCGCCATGCACTTTCGTGGCAATGTCGGCCGAGAGTTCAGCGAGCGGGCCCGACACGACTGCGCGGCTCGACCAGGATGGAGCGTCGAGTCGCGTGACGTCGATCTCCGCCTGCAGCGGAAAAGGCGTCGTGGCGCCAAGATCGAGGCGCGCCGTGGCGTCGCCCCATTGCGTGCGCAGCGAAGTCAGTTGACCTTGCCAAACCTGTTTGCCGCCGCTCAAGGAAAACGCGACAGCTTCCAGGCGCGTAGAAAAGTCCTGCCGTATTATGTCAAGGCGGGCAATCTCCGCATGGCGCAACACGATATCGAGTGGCGCGGCAAGCGTGTCCGGCACAAGCAGCGGTTCATCCTTGCCCGGCGTCAGAGTCAATACCGCTGAGCCGACCTGCAGGCGCTCGATAGTCAATGTTCGATCGAGCAGGGTGCGCGGCGACCAGTCCATCAGGATGTCGTTGGCTGTCAGTTCGGTACCTTCCTTGCGGTAAACGAGGCGGCCGATACGAATCGGACCGCGCAATACGCCTTGCACTTCTGCAACGTCGATCGTGCCGCCGCTGGCGGCGACGCCGCGTTCGACGAGCCATCGCAGGGTCGCTTCGCGTCCCAAAAGCCACCATGCGCCGCCGGCAAAGAGGCAAAGCACAAGCAAAAGCGAAAGCGCGGCGATGGAAAGCTTGCGCATCATCGATTACAGGGAAGTTTGGAAAACACGCGCGTTTACCAAGGACGTTCGGAAAACACGCCGCCGATTGGGATCAGCGCGATTGGACCGCGATCCCAACGCGAGGTTGTGTCGGCCGGAACAATCAGAACACGAATCCGAGCGAAAAATGCAGGCGCAATTCATCGCTCTCCTCGCCGTAGGCGACGTCGAGGGAAAGCGGGCCGACCGGGCTGCGCCAGCGGCCGCCGAGCCCGAAGCCCAGCACCGGAAAAAGATCGGCAGGCGTATCGGCCGCGTTGCCGGCGTCGACGAAAATCGCGGCGCCGTAATCGGGTTTGAACCAGTAAATGTATTCGGCGCTGCCGACTGCCAGATAGCGTCCGCCGACGATCGCTTCGCCCTGGGGAACGCCCAGGCTCTGGAAGCTGTAGCCGCGCACGGTTTGATCGCCGCCGGTGCGAAATACGAAGGTCGATGGTATGCCTTGCCGGCTGTTCGCCCAGACCGCGCCGCCTTCCGCGCGCAGAATCAGGCTGTGCCGTTTGCCGAACGGAAAAAATCCTATCCATTTGGCATAACCGCGAATGAAGTCCTGATCGGTCAGCAGTTGTTCGGAAGCGCCGCTCAATTGCACGCTCAGCGCATAGCCTTTCGTCGGCGTCAGCAGATTGTCGGTGCGCCGCAAGGTAATTCCATAGCCCAGCGCCAGCGCTTTGCGCCGGTCCTCGAAGCCGTTTTCCAGAGTCTGGTTTTCCGTTTCGAACTGTATTGACCACGTGCGCTCATTGCGCTTGTTGCCCGACGTACGGCGGCCTCCGATGCCGAAATTTTCCAGACGCTCGCCTTCGATGTCGCTGCGCAGCGCCTTCAGACCGATGCCGTAAACGTGCCCGCGCCGATTGCGCGGCCACTCGAGATCGGTCAGCAGCGATTGCTGCTTCTGTTCGAGGCGAAGATTTGTCGTAAAACGCAAACCTGAATCGAGGATATTTAAATCGCGATAGGCAATCTCGCCACGCACGCCGGTATTCGTGCTGTAACCGACGCCGAAGCCGAGTTTTTTCGATGTGTTCTCGATCAAGGTCAATCTGACCGGCGCGGTCGCCTGGCCGGCAGCGTCGATGTCGGCACGCGCTGTTCCACCCTCGATTTCCGGGTTGACCACCGCCGTAGCGAAGTACCCGGTCTCGAGCAGTCTCGTCTGGAATTCCGCGAGCGCTTCCTGCGAGTAGATCGTTCCCGCCGCGATCGGATTCAGGTTTTCGACGACGCTCGGCGGGTAACGCTCCAGCCCCTTGATGTCGAGACCGCCGAAGCGGTATTCGGGGCCGCTGTCGATTTCGACCATCAGCGCCGCTTCGGATTCCGCCGGGTCGACGGTCGCGCGGCTGTCGCTGATAGTAGCGCCCGGATAGCGGTAAACGAGCACAGCGCGCAGCAAATTGCGCTTGGCCGCTTCCCAGTCTTGCTGTCGAAAAACTTCTCCCCGCTTCAGCGGCCAGGCTTGGCGCAATCGTTCGACATCGGGGCGCGCGTGCTGCGGCAAATCGGCGATCGGGCCGGTGAAGCGCAACGCGACTTCCGACACCCGCGTCGGCCGGCCGGGGTCGACGATAAAGCGCGCCACCCAGATATCGCCGCGTTGTTCGAGCGATGGCGAGATGACCGGCGAATAAAACCCCTGGGTGGCGGCCAGCACGCGAATATCCTCAGGCGCGTTGCGATAGAGCACGCGCAGTTGATTGAGGTCCATCTCCGGGCTGTCGTGCCATTTGTCGATATCGAGGTTTTGCCGCAATAGCTTGGCCAGATCATTGGGCGCTTCAACCTCGACGCGATAGGCGAATTTCGCGGCAGCAGCCGCGACGGCATGGCCGGTCGCGAAGAGCGGCGCAAGGAGTGCCGCGAAGTATAGAAAGAACGCCGCCGGAGACAGCACAACGCGCGATCGTGATAACCAAACGCAGATGTTCCGGCTCATGTACCGAATGGCAAGTGAAGATGAAAAGCGACGCGAGCGAATCAAGGCAAAACCGAATCGGAAAAAACGCGATGAATTTTGGCTTCGCGTTGGCACGGCAAGAAAGCGAGTTTGCCACATCCGCAGCGCTCGTGGCTGTTCGGAGCGCCGCGCCACGGTCAGGCTGCGAACAACCAGAAATAACCGGCGTTATAAAAAACGTGCAGCACGATGGCGGGAGCTACACTCTGGTAGCGGTCGCGGAAGTAACCGAAAACAAGCGATGGAAAAATCACCACGGCGGCCCAGGAAGGCGTGTGATAGAGCAGATGGGCCAGCGCAAACAGCAATGTCGCAAGCCAGTTGGCCCGGGAAATCGGGCTGCGCATTTGCCAAATACCGCGGGCGCCCCACGGCTTTTGATACAGCCATTCCTGCAGCAGTCCGCGAAATGCAAGTTCTTCGAGTATCGGATAAACCAGCGCGGGCAGCAGAAATCGTGTCGGATCGCGCAACGGCCACCAGGGTTCGAAGCGGGATTCGAAGCCTGGCGCCGCGATCAGCGACCATGCCGCCCAGAATAACGGTCCCGCAAACAGGGCAACCAGAAACTGACGGTCGCGCCACACCGGTCAGCGGGGACGGCGACAGGCTAGTGTGCCGTTCCAAAGATAAAAGCCATATATTTCCGTTCGGCCCCGGATCAAGTCCGGGGCAGGCTCTGAGCCTGTCGAAGGCCATTCATGCTTCGACAGGCTCAGCACGAACGGCTTTAACTTATGGCCGTTGTTTAAGAAACACGACACTAGCGAAGCGCGAAAATACCCTTTCGCATCGGCAGCGCGATGCCGCAACAGGCCGAGCAGGGCGGCAAACATCATGAGCATCAAACACCCGTCGATACCGCGCCTTTCGCCGGCGCCAGGATTGGCTTCAGGATCGTAGAGCGCGCAGCCGCCGCCACCGCTGAACACCGAGCCGGTCGTCGTATCGTTGTCGGTGATGGTCAGGGTCGCGGTGCTCTGTGCGCCAAGTGTCGCGCCGACCGCGTTGCTCAGCGTCAGCATGATCGTCTCTGCGGGTTCCATCGCCGCATCATCGGCGATTGGAATGCTGACTGTGCGGCTCGTTTCCCCGGCGGCGAAGCTTATCGTCGCGGCAGTCGCCGTGTAGTCGCCGCCGGCGGTCGCGCTGCCGTCGCTGGTCGCGAAATTCGCTGACGCCTCGCCTTCGTTGCCGTTACGCCGCGTCACCGTAATGACCGCGGAGCCAGCGCCTTCGTGGACGCTGTAGCTTGCCGCGCTGAATTGCAGCGTACCCGCGCCCGGTGTAATGCCAACGATGAACTGACCGAAAGCAGTCGGCTGCAGCCCGACCGCAATCGACGCGATCGTGTTCGCCACGGGATCGATCGCAGCTACACCGCCGCTGGTCGAGTTGGCGACATAAACGCGCGCGCCATCGGGCGTCACCGTCACGCCAATCGGATTCACGCCGCCGCTGCCGAGAGTTGCAGTCAGGCTGTTACTTGCGGCATCGATGACGGAAAGCGTATTGCTGCCGAAGTTGGCGACGTAAACGAGCGTGCCGTCGGGACTCATCGCAATGCCATTCGGGCTGTCATCGACGGCGATCTGGGTGAGCGCGCCATTGGCCGTTGCATCGATGACGGAGACGGTATTGCTGTCATCGTTGGTCACGTAGACGCGCGTGCCATCACGATTCACTGCGAGGCCAAATGGCCGCAGCCCGACAATCACGGTCGCCGCCACACTATTGGTTGCGGTATCGATGACCGACATGCTGTTGCTGTTTGTGTTTGCCACAAAGGCGCGGGTACCAGCCGGGTTGACGGCGATGCCGTTCGGTCCGTTTTGCACTGGCACGG
This sequence comes from Burkholderiales bacterium, assembly GCA_013695435.1. Taxonomy (NCBI): domain Bacteria; kingdom Pseudomonadati; phylum Pseudomonadota; class Betaproteobacteria; order Burkholderiales; species Burkholderiales bacterium. The sequence continues at coordinate 8,999 of JACDAM010000051.1, forward strand.
TCGCGACCACGGTGTTGCTCGCCGTGTCGATCACCGACACGCTGTTGCTGACGCCGTTCGCGACGTAGACGCGCGTACCGGCCGTGCCGACCGCGACGCCGCCAGGACCGTTGCCGACACTGATCGTCGACGTGACCGCATTGCTGGCGGTGTCGATCACCGACACACTGTTGTTGCCGGTATTCGTGATATAAACGCGCGCGCCATCGAAACCGACCGCGACGCCGGTCGGGTTGGCGCCGACGGTAATCGTCGCCGTCACGGCGTTGGTCGCGATATCTATCACGCTGACGCTGTTGCTCGCCGCATTCGTGATGTAGGCAAAAGGCGCGGCCGCCGCGATCCAGCTTGTCAACGCGAGCAGGCACGCGGATTTCGCGAGCACGCCCAGCACAGTACGGATGGAAGCGAGTGATTTCAAGACGATCTCCCTGTTCGATTCTGTTGCTGAACGTCCTGCGATCAGCGCTTCCCCATTTCCAAGCTGCGATTGCCGCCGTCGTTTATTCAGTCGTCCGATTGCGTCAGCCGGTCGCGCGCGATGGGCGGATTTTTGGCGAAATAGCGCTTGATGCCGGTGACTAGCGCTTCCGCCAGTTTTTGCTGATAGTCGTCGTTGGTCAGTTTTTTTTCTTCGTCGGGATTGCTGATGAACGCGGTCTCGACCAATATCGACGGAATGTCGGGTGATTTGAGCACGGCGAAGCCAGCTTGCTCGACGGCGGGCTTGTGCAGCGAATTGATTACCGACAGCTCTGCGAGCACGGTCTTGCCGAGTTTCCGGCTTTCATTGATGGTTTGGGTCTGCGTTAGATCGAGCAGCGTTTGCTTGAGATACGGATCCTGCACATCGAAATTCACGCCGCCGATCAAATCGGCTTCGTTCTCTTTCCTGGCCAGCCACTTTGCCGCGACCGAAGTCGCGCCGCGTTCGGACAGCGCGAACACCGACGAGCCGCGCGCGTGCGGTTTGATGTAGGCATCGGCGTGGATCGACACGAACAGATCGGCGTGCAGCTTGCGCGCTTTGGATACGCGCGTCTGCAGCGGGATGTAGTAGTCGCCGTCGCGGATCAGCGCGCCGCGCATATTCGGTTCGGCGTCGATCAGCACCTTCAGTTTGCGCGCGACCGACAGGGTAACGTGCTTTTCTACAGCGCCGCCGCGTCCGCGGGCGCCGGGGTCCTCGCCGCCATGGCCGGCGTCAATAGCGATCGTGATCAGGCGGATCACGTCGTCCTTGCTACCTGTTGCTGCCTCGGCCTTCTTGTCGGCTAACGACTTGCCGGCTTCGCCATATTCGAATTTTTGCACCAGCGCCATCAGCGGATCCAGGGGCTCGGCAGGATACAGATCGAGCACCAGCCGATGCCGATACTGGCCGACGGGTGGAATCGTGAAAACCTGCGGTTTGACGGCGCTCTTGAGATCGAGCACCAGGCGTGCGACTTGCGGCTTGTAGCGGCCGATGCGGGCGGTCTGGATATACGGATCATCGGCGCCGACCTTGCCGGGAAGCGCTTCGAGGATCGAATTGATATTGACGCTTTCGAGATCGAGCACCAGCCGATCCGGCTCCTTGATGATGAAAAGTTGATGCGCGACCGGCGAATCGGCTTCGATCGTGATGCGCGTGTATTCGAGCGCCGGCCAGACGCGGACCGAGCTGATCTGGGTTGGCGCCGGGCTCGCCGACTGCGCACTTGAGGCGCCAATCAGCAAGGCCATTGTTACGCTCAACAGCGCGATCAACCGCGCCGCGCACAGCCGCGCTGCAAAGCGGCGAAATTCTTGCAAATGATGGCGCCGGCTGTGCGCGGTCATGAAATGGCCTCGTTCAATTGACTCAGACAACGCTGGCCCTGCACAGTGGGCGCCAGTATTTCGGCAACGCGCGCATCGGCGGCGTAGCGTAGATGGATACGAATATCGGGCGAGGGCAAGCTGTCGCCGGCTTTTTCCGGCCATTCGACCAGGCACACGGCGTCGTCCCGGAAATAATCCCTGAAGCCTGTTGACATCCATTCATCCGGATTATTGAAGCGATAAAAATCAAAGTGATAAAAGTTTAACTTGGAAACGGAATAAACTTCAACCAGTGTGAACGTCGGGCTCTTTATGCGCCCACCGACGCCGCGGGCGCGCAACAGCGCGCGCACCAGCGTGGTCTTGCCGCTGCCAAGCTCGCCGGACAGATAGATCATCATCCCGGGTTCGACCCCTCGCGCCAGCAGTACGCCGATTTCCCTGGTCGCGCTTTCGTCAGGCAAGCTTCGTATTATCCGCATGGCTGGCTTTATCATAGCGCTTATGCATGTTCACCTTACATCGGAGCGTGCGCGCCCGGACTGGCCGGCGCTCGCCGCGAATATCAAATCCTGGGGCAGGGCGCTCGGCTTCCAGCATATCGGCATCGCTGACGTCGACTTGGCGGCCGCCGAGCCGGGCTTGCGGCAATGGCTTGCGGCAGGCTGGCACGGCGATATGGATTATATGGCGCGGCATGGCAGCAAGCGTTCGCGGCCGGCCGAGCTCGTTCCGGGAACGCTGCGCGTCATTTCCGCGCGCCTCGATTATCAGGGGCCGAACACGGCGCGCAGCGAAAACATACTTGCCGATCCGGGCAAAGCGTTCATTTCGCGTTATGCGCTCGGCCGCGATTACCATAAAGTCGTTCGCGGCAAGCTGCGACGGCTGGCCGGGCGCCTCGAGCGTGCCGCCGGTTGTGCCCGTTATCGCGTATTTTCAGACAGCGCGCCAGTGATGGAGGTCGAACTGGCCAGCAGAGCCGGGCTCGGCTGGCGCGGCAAACACACACTGCTGCTATCGCGCGAATCCGGCTCTTTCTTTTTTCTGGGCGAAATCTACACGAATTTGCCGCTGCCGATCGACCGCGCGCTGCAGAACCATTGCGGCAGTTGCCGAAAATGCCTGGATGTCTGTCCAACGCAAGCGATCGTCGCCCCTTATAAACTCGATGCGCGGCGCTGCATCTCGTATCTGACCATAGAGCACCGCGGCAGTATTCCGGTTGAATTTCGCAAGCTGATCGGCAACCGGGTCTACGGCTGCGATGATTGCCAGCTTGTGTGTCCATGGAACCGCTACGCGCGAAGCAGCGGCGAACCGGATTTCGCAATCCGCCACGGACTTGACGACGTCGCCCTCGTCGAGCTGTTCGGCTGGAGCGAGGCCGAGTTCGACAAGCGGCTCGCGGGGTCGGCGATTCGCCGCATCGGCTTCGAGCGCTGGCTGCGCAATCTCGCAATCGGGCTCGGCAATGCGCCCACGACGCACGCGATTTGCGCGGCTTTGCTGGTCCGCCGCGATGATCCATCCAGGCTGGTTCGCGAACACGTCGCATGGGCGCTGGATCAGCATGGTATCGACTAAGTTCTAAATATGCGGCGCGCGGACACGTTACCGGCGAAGCCGACGGTTCGCGGGGAGCGCGCCTTGGCCCCGCCTCCCGCAACCGGGCCTGCGGCTAACGTGTCGGCGGGGCGCTTGCTGGTATCGTTGGCGCTCTGTTAAGCTGCCGCCCGCCCACCGCTGTTTGCACGCTTCCGAAATTAGGCAAGTTTGCTGGAGTTGGTCATGAAGGTTTCCGATTTGAAGCCGCCGATATGCGTCGATCTCGACGGCGCCTTGATCAAGACAGATCTATTGGTCGAGTCGTTCTTCGCGCTCCTCAAAAAAAATTTCGCGTTGATTTTTCTGGCGCCGTTCTGGCTTATCAAGGGCAAGGCGAACCTGAAGCACGAGCTCGCGCAAAGAGTCGAAATCGACGTCAGCACCCTGCCTTATCAGCAGGAGTTCCTCAGTTACCTGCGCGAAGAGCACGCGGGCGGGCGGATGCTGTTGCTGGTCACTGCCGCCCACAATAAGTTTGCGCAACAGATTGCCGATCACCTCGGCTTGTTCGCCAAAGTGTTTGCGACGAACGCGTCGATCAACCTTTCCGGGAAACGAAAACTGCAGCGCATGCTTCTCGAGTTCGGGGGACAAAGCTTTGTCTACGCGGCCGATGCGCATGTCGATTTGCGCATCTGGCTGCACTGCCGGCAGGCTATCCTCGTCAATCCGAAGCTCGGCGTAACGCGCGCGGCTGCGAAGCTGGCGGAGGTCGAGCGTGTATTCGACGATAGATCCGGCGGCATCGCCGCTTACGCGCGCGCCATGCGCTTGCATCAGTGGCTGAAAAATCTGCTCATCTTTGTTCCGCTGCTGACCAGCCATCGCATCGGCGAGCCTGAACTCGTCGTGCAGGCGCTGGTTGCGTTCCTCGCATTCGGCTTGTGCGCTTCCAGCGTTTATGTGCTGAACGATTTGCTCGATCTGGCCGCCGATCGCCAGCATCCGCGCAAGCGCTATCGCATGTTTGCCGCCGGTCGAATAAACGTGTTGCACGGCGCTTTGCTGGCGCCTGCACTGTTGCTGAGCGCATTCGCGCTGGCCTTGGCTTTTCTGCCTCTCAAGTTCGTGCTCGTCCTGCTTTTCTATTACTGCACGACGCTGGCCTATTCGGCGCAGCTCAAGAACTTCGCGCTGATCGATGTGATGGTTCTGGCCGGGCTGTATACCTTGCGCGTGATCGCCGGCGCGGCGGCGGTCGGTGTGTCCTTGTCTTTCTGGCTGCTGGCGTTTTCGACCTTCATCTTTCTGAGTCTGGCCCTGGTCAAGCGCTATTCCGAATTACTGGTCAGCAGGGAGCAGGGCAAGGACAAAATCAGTGGTCGCGAGTACGAAGTCGACGATCTTTCCGTACTAGTGTCGATGGGCGCCGCCAGCGGCTACCTCGCGGTGCTCGTGCTGGCGCTGTATATCAACAGTCTCGACGTACAGGTGCTGTACCGGCAGGCGAAATGGATCTGGTTGCTGTGTCCATTGCTTCTGTACTGGATCAGCAGGATGTGGTTGATCACGCATCGCGGCAATATGCACGACGATCCGATTGTTTTTGCCGTGCGCGACAAGGTCAGTCTCACTCTGGGAGTTATCGGGCTCGTTTGCGTATGGGCCGCGACTTAGAGCTTAATGCCCGACAGATTTCCGAACCCGATGGGGAGAACAAAATCGTTAAATACGTTCCATTGATACTGGCAGGTGTGCTGCTCAGCGCCTTTGCCCAGATTCTGCTGAAGAAAGGCATGATAGACGTCGGCCAGTTCGATTTCTCGGTCGCGCATTTCCAGCCGACCGTGTTCAAGGTTGCGCTCAACCCCTACATCCTGATCGGCCTCGGCGGATATGTCGCGAGCGTTCTGGTATGGCTGCTGGTGCTTTCGCGCGTCGAAGTCAGCTTTGCTTACCCGTTCGTGAGCCTTGGTTTCATCGTGACTGCGGTACTTGGCTGGCTGATGTTCGATGAAGCCCTTTCCGTGCAGCGGATGACGGGCATCCTGGTCATCTGCGTCGGCGTCATACTCGTGTCGAAAAGCTGAGAATGCGGTCGATTGACAACGCTCGCAGCGCGGCGCGAGCGACGCCTGGCGCAATTCCGCTCGCGTTTTACTGGCTCGTATTTATTATTCTGCTGGCATATTACGCCTACGGCATCGTGCCGGTCGTTCCGATCGAGGGCGACGACCTCGGTATCGTCAACGGCGCCATTCAGATGGAACAAGGCGGGCTTGCATCGAGAAGCCTTGCCTACCGATATGAAGTGCAGTCTGGCACTTATACCGCGATTCGTTTCCTGCACCGGGCTTTCAATGTCGATATTCTGCAGGCTTTCGGCTGGCTGAGCGGCGTTTGCAGCCTGCTGTTCGTTGTCCTTTCGGCGTGGCTGGTGAGTAGGCTTTTACCGCTGGCCTTGCCACTCTGCGGCGTCTTCCTGCTGTTGTTTCAGGAGGTGACAACGAGCGGCTACTATGCGAACAGCACCGTCGCCGCGGCGCTGTTTTCCGTGCTTGCGCTGCTGGCCGTTACCTGCAGCGACCGCTTGCCGGCGCTGATCGCCGCGGGCATTTTGTTCGGGATTGCGGCGTGGATGCGGCTCGATGTGCTGGTTATCACGCCAGCGACGCTGGTTCTGCTTTACAGGGAAGACTGGAAACATGCGGTCGGCAAAACAGCGATAGTCGCAGCGGCTACGGTTGCGACGACGCTGATTACCTTGTACTCGAGCGGCGGCGGCATAGAAGGCGTTCTGAAGTATTCGGACATCCACCTTGCCGGGCTTTATGAAGGCACGTTGCAACTGGCAGTCCCGCACATCGGCGGAGCAAACGTAAAGTCGCTGGCTGGTTTCTTCTCGGTGCTTCTCGCCGGTTTGCTGGTGCTCGGTTTGTTCGTTATGGCGATGCGGCGCGATTGGCGCAATCTGCTGTTGTTCGTTGCCGGAACGGCGCCGTTCTTTATTTATTATTTTGGAACGATCGTCAGCCCGAAGTACCTTTATTATCTGCTCCCGTTCTTCTTGCTGGCGTCGCTCTACCCCCTTCTTTACCTGAACGATAAACGAAAGGCAGCGATTGTTCTGGTGTTCGCGGTCATGACGTTCATCGGGCAATACCCGCTCGGATTGCGCACGGTGTTCAATAACAAACCCTACGTGGCAGAACCTTTTCCAACGCTAGCGAGCATCGTTGACATCCCGGTGGGGAAGAAAAATATCGAGACGGTTTCGCTCGTGCTGGGGGCGGGCTCGGTGCTCACGACCGATGATGGCTACCGGCTTACATCCGGTTGGCTGTTCGCGCCCGTGTTGTGGCATCACCATAAACGCATCCTCGAACAGGAACACAATGCATTCGAGATGTATTTTTCAGCCCTCGCTGACGCCGAGCGCTACTTTTTGACGACGGGCTGGGTCAGCCGCCAGACCGTTATTCATTTGCTGCTGAATAATGGTTATCAGTTGGAAAGCCAGCAGCATGAAGGCAACCGCGAAGTTTATCGCTGGCGCCGGGGAGGGGCGGTCACGACTCTCTGGTCGATCGAAATCTGGAATCTGTCGCGTGATACGCTGATACCGATAATTGAAAAACTACCCAGCGCAAAGTTTGTATACCTCATTTCGCACGGCAGGGAGCAAGCCGCCATACTCGAATCCGGCGCGCAGTTGAAAAAACTATTCGGCCACGAGGACATCAACATTCTTGCTGCGTATGAAGTCGATATGACGCGCGGTGCTGCCAGGTAATCGCCAATCCGGGAACGGTTCGAAGTTGGCCATCGGTCTGCACTAGCAGGCTGTTTAGAAACGTGGCGAGCGCAGCCAAGACGAGCGCGAAGAGCCGAGAATGCGGGCGGGACACCGGCGTGTTGCGGGTACGTAAAGCGTCGGAATTGAGCCGTAATGAGCTTTCCGTCCGTGCTTGGCCGCACGAACGGAAATGAGAGTTAACACTTACCTGTTAGGAGTTCTCTACGCGGCGGAGCGAATCGTGGCGGCTAACTCGCGTTCAGCGCGCTCATTCTCCGGGTGGACGAGGACGCCTTCAACTTCGCTGCCATCATCGTAAGACTCGATCAAATCCTGCGGCAAATGCGCGATGTCGGTGCCGCGCAGGTAATCGCGCAGCGTCGTTCCGGTGCAACGTGAGTCGACATTGCGTGCACCGCGCCGATTTTCGAGATCGCCCTGGTGCACGGTGCGAAAGTCAATGCTATAGCGCGTGACCCCAGAGGTGTTGGGAACGATTTCGTGCAACTGCGCGCCCGAGAATATGATGAGCCCACCAGCCTCGCACAGCACGCGTGTCATCGGCTCGCGCTCGATCGGCTTTTGCGCTTTCGGTTGCTCGCGCGTGTCCTCCTTGATGTGTTCGTGAGCGCTCGCGCGATTCTTCGCATTCCACTGATAGTAGTTGTAGATCTCGGAATTGTTTTCGACCGGCTCGCTGAAGTAGCGGGGATGCAAGCCCAAGCAGTTTTCGGGAACGATGTCGTACATCGGTAGCCACCAGTTCAACTGGCAGAAAGGCGCTGAATACCAGGTATCGCGGTGCGGGTGAAATGCGTAAGCGATCCCCGAGGTCAGGTAATCCGACGGATAAGCGCTGCGCATGCGCGGAACGTCGAAGTGAAGTTGCTCGAGATCGCAGCCCAAATCCTTGAGCACGCGTTGGATCAGGATTTTGGAGGTCGCGTGGTGAATGAATTCCGGCTTAAGCTTGGCGAGAATTTCGACAACGCGTTCGCGCGGCAGGGACCGCTGTACCGTGCGCGGATCGTGCGGCGCGAAAGCCTTTTCCAGCATGGCGCGGCCGTGCTCGCAAAGCGCTTGGGTCGATGGGCGTGGCGAAAATGTAAAAATGCCACCCTCGTAAAGCGCCTTCCGACGAGCATCGTCAGAAAACTCGAAATCAAAATCGATAGTGTTCATAACTATCCGTTTTAATATAATATTTATCTAGAATAGAAGCACGCTGGTCGAGTGGCAACTCACGTGATTTCGAGACCGATGCGCGCATCATGCTTTTTGTCGAAAAATCGGATTTTGGTTGCAGGATCGCCACTTTACTCCGAAACCGTCGGCTGAGGTAAATGGTCCTCGCTAGTGTGGCGCTTCGCATTTTGGAAACAAGGCTTCCCGTGTAAATGCGTACGGGGAGGGAGCGATGGGACCGGCAAGCGTGATCGAGTTATCGAACGAAAAGAGGCAACTGCGGTGATTGCGCCGCTCGAAAAACGGTCGGCGCGCGGCTGGCGCGGCGCGCAGATTACCTCATGGCTGCAGCAGGTATGGATAACCCGCAGATCGCACATGAGTTGAGCATATGCCGCCGCATTCAAGTGCGGGCGCTGGCGCCAGCGCTTCGAGGGCGATTGAAACCGATTTGCCGCGTAGCGGACGCAAACACATCGCCGTGCATAACCAAGACCAGAATCCTTTCGGCCGGACTGAAGGCACAGGACATATTGCAGAAATTCATCCGCGCCAACCGCGCTTAAGCTCCAAGAAGAACGAAGGCCTGCATCAGGTATTGCTCCTCGAACGCGATCCCACCAGTCTGGCCATTGATTCCTGGGTGAGAGCCAAACCGTCTCTTAGAGTCGTTGACGGCCGCCAATCCAGAAGGCGGGCCGCACGCTCACCATCGGCTGCCCTGACCATTTCCATGGGACGATCCGGCAACGCGCCAAAATTGAGCAGGTGCGGCCGTCCGGTCAGATCGCCAATCGTCTCCAGGCACTCGCGCACGGACACCAGTTGTCCGGAGCCAATATCGATCGAGGCCGCGCCGGGATAGGGGGCGACGGCTGCACGCATGAAAGCGTCAGTGACATCGTCTATATAGACCCAGTCCACCAGTCGGGAGCCGCTGCCAAGCTTGATCGGCCGATTTTCGAGCAGCGACAACATGGTAGCTGGCACGACCTTATAGGCTTTCTGGCCCGGACCGTAGGTCATCATCAAGCGCAGGACGACGACGGGCAAGTCATGAAGGCTCGCCAGCATGCGCGCGTATCCGGCAGTGACCCATTTGGCCGCCGCGTATGGGGATGACGGTACTGCTTCCGCCGCTTCGCCCGAAGGTTCCTCCATGGAGCCCGTCATCACCACGCGTGCAGTGCCACGATGCTTTGCCTCCAGAAGGACATTCAGGGTTGCCAGGACGTCGTTTCTCATGCTTGTGGGAATCAACTCGGCTTCGCGGCCTCCCATGCTGTCGCTTGTAAGGTGGTAGACGACGTCGGGTGCGGCTGCGGCAAAGGCCGCGGCGACCTGCGAAGGATCGCTGGCATCACCCTGGCGGATCACTACGTTCGGGGGCATCCGTTTGGGAACGCTCCTTGAAAAAGCCGTGACCTCGGCACCAACCGCGCCAAGGCGTTCAATGACGTGTCGGCCGAAAAAGCCGCTGGCTCCTACGACGAGCACGCTCTTGCCTTCGAACTTCTCGAATGTCATCGACTCATTGGCCACGTCATCCATTGGCGTCTGCACGTGTCCGATCTCAAGCCCGGAGTGATGGAATCGTGGTGCGCGCCTGTCGCAACCAGAACACGCGACGCGCCGCGAGTAAGCCCGCCGTTGGCGACTTCGTTATTCGTCCCGGCTTCTTACGCTCTTCTTCGTTAAACACAATTGTTGGCGCGACTCGCATAGGTTGCCTCCTATCCTGTCTCATATGAATGACTTAGAAGGAAGTGGATCAGTTCGGTTAATTACGAAGCAATTGCCTAGTCGGGTTTTCTCAACCCGAGCCGCTCGGCGATCGATCGCACGACAAGGATGCGGAATATCCGGGTGGTTTGATACAGCACGCACTTCGCGTAATACACGATACCCAATTCCCGCGTAAATGGCTTCAGATCCGGATCGAGCAGAAGCAGAACAAGGCTGTTGGCCGAATTCATATCCCAGGCGCGCATGCGAAAGCTTTTTCGTTGGAGCTTGGGCGCCGTGCTTTCCTTGTCCATGGAGACGTAGGACGCGGGAATATCGAGATAACCGGCATTGGCCGCCGCAAACAGGCGCAGATACATTTCGTGATCGGGAAACATCTGAAACGCGGCTGCGTACTTGTTGATTCCGCAACGCAGGTGCGGCAACAAGCTGGAACGAAAAATCAGGGGATTCGCATCGCCGAACAGCGAACCGCCGACGCGTTGCCGGGAAAACAGCCGGGCTTTCTGCTTCAGAGTGCGAGACGCCGGCATCAGGCTGCGAAGACGGTTATTGTCCGCGTAGATGTTCGGCACGTCGCGCATCAGTTCGCCGCTGGAATCGACCATGTAAGTGTTGCCGACGACGAATCCAATATCGTCGTTCTTGATGAGCAAATCCAGCATGGCCGCGATCGCTCCATCGGGAATGATGTCGTCCGCCAGTTGCACCTTCAGGAACTCTCGTGTCCCCAGTGACAGCGCCAGCAAAATATTGTCGGGCGCCGAAATGGTTTTAGGCATCGTGTAGATCGTGAGATCGAGTTTGTCCTGCCAGGATTCAAGAATCTCCTGCGAATCGTCCAGGCTGCCGTTGTTGACGGCTATTACTTCGAGATCGGGGATGTTCTGCCGCAGGATGGACTCCATCATCTTGCCGATCAATCCCGCCTTGTTGTAGACGGGAATGCAGATCGAAAGCCCGGCTTTGCTAGCCGGCATGGCTGTGTCCATGGACATCGGTTCCAATCGACGGCGCGCCCGGATCGATCAGCGGACGCAACACCAGCTCGGTCAGTTCGGCCGTCCGAGGCAGGGCAAGCGTGCTGATGACCGTCAGCGCGGCATCAGCAGGCTGTATCAGGCGTCCCGGCCGGTATTTTTTACCCTTCATTTTGTAAATGGCTTCCTGCATCGGCGTTGCGGTGCTTCCCAGGAACACGGTCAGCACGCGCATTTCGCTCGCAACTTCCTGGCGCAAGCTGTCCGCTACCGCTTTCAGCCCGGCCTTAGTCGCGGCGTATTGACCGACGCCTGCTTCCGCATCGATACACGCCATTGAATTGATGAACACGATCTGGCCGAGCGTTTCGCACATCAGCGGCAGCAGGGATTGGGTCAGCAAATACGGCGCACGCAGATTGGTCGAATACAGGAGATCGAAATTGGCGATCG